>JAATVT010000066.1 GCA_014523685.1 Nitrososphaerales archaeon TH5893 | reverse complement strand
AGTATACGTATATTTGAGCTAAGAATGATATGGCTACTTTTTCGTAGTAGACATATCTAGAGTATTAAATCTAGAGTATCGAATGTAACAAATGGATATATACAAAGTGCCTACAATTCAGGACTCAGTAAATACTAAAAGCTTTCTCCCTCATAATAAGGGCATAGTGACATTCAGAGATCAGATGGATTCTCATGATAAGTAGTCCAGCAACAACAACTATACCATGCGCACCTTGGACATGTTTCTGGAGAATTACTTTTCTTGCAATCTTGTGGATAGCATCCGCATTCAGCACATTTGACACTACTATTCATATCTTCATCCAGAATCGCAAAAACTAAAAGCTTTCTATTAGCTGTTACTATTAGTGACATTCAAAGAACTCCAGAAGTTCGTTGAGTCCGAATCTGGTGGTACATCAGAGTCCAATCAAATATTAGTTCAAAAGCTTAGGGGCAAACCATTCTGGGAGTGGGGAAGGAAAGAACACAAACGGATGGATGTGGCCCATAAAGGGCAATGTTGCTTCAATCACATCATTGGACTTCCTAAGAAGGACGGCGTAGAAAAGCCACTTTACGATTATGAGAGTCTTCTGTATAGGGCCCTACTAACGCCTGGCTACCTTAACAGTAGCCCTTCATCTCTTACACGTGAACCTGATAATGTTATGCATCCATTCAAAGAGAAACACTTGTGGGTTAAGAAAGCAACTGGATTAGGAGTCACGGAGTTTATGCTAAGATTCATGGCCTGGCTTTGCTTGCGCAATGATGATTATAGAAATAGTCAGATGGTGGTAGTTACTGGACCCAACGAAAGTCTTGCAATAAAACTCGTCAAACGATTGAAGTTATTATTTACAGACAAGTTAGGCGTTACATTCGATAGCAAGGAGACAGTCATCAACCTAAATGGATGTGAGATATCTGCCTACCCCTCAAATCACATAGACAGCTTTAGAAGTCTGACAAATCCCAAGTTCATATTAGTTGACGAAGGGGATTTTCTACCGAACTTTCAACAAGAAGATGTACGGCATGTTGCTGAACGTTACATTGCAAAGTCAGACCCTTGGATAGTATTCGTTAGCACACCGAATAAACCCAACGGTCTATTTGAAAAGATAGAGAAAGAACCCTTCGATACTTGCATCTACAAAAAGATGTTTCTCGATTACACATATGGACTTGGCAAGATATACACAAAGGAGGAGATAGATAAAGCAAGGGCATCACCTTCCTTTGAAAGGGAATACTGTCTAAAGTATCAAGGCCTTATCGGAAACGTCTTCTCGTGGTCATCTATCGAAAATACATTCAAAATACCATATAACTCCCTACAGATTAACCCAAGTGCTGCTAAAAGCCTAGCTTTGGATCCTGGGTTCGGGAGTTCCAACTTCGCGATAGTAGCAACTCAGTTAGTGAATGGTAAGATTCAAGTGATACATGCTGAGGAGTACGTGAGGCCTGACTTCTCTGAAATGATTGAAGAAGTATGGCAACTAAAACAGAAGTGCGGCCATGTGAATAATATCTATGTGGATGCTAGTTCGCCGGAGATAGTTCAAGCGTTAAAGCATGAGTTCGAAGAACGTTATGATGAGCAGTTGATAAGTGAACAGAAGGCATACTGTAAAAAGTACAATCTACATTTAGAGGATAGAATGTTCATAGTCCCAATATCTTTCGCAGTTGAAGGCGCTAAGATGCTGCAACACACAAAGTATCTTTTAGACGAACGGGAAGAAGACGGTTCAAGTCTTATACAAATCGACAGAGAGAGGTTTCATAAACTTGTTACTTCACTAAGAACTGCAGTAGCAAATGAATACAAACTGCAAAAGGAAGTCTCTTCCTTTAACGATATAATGGATGCGTTTAGATTGGCGCTAACGTTCTATAAGAGGAGTAAGTAAATGTCCTAGTCATCCTGTTGAATTTTGTAGACTATTTTGAACAAGCTGTACATGCATCATTGGGCCTTTAGTATCATTAGAATATTGTAAAGCATCTGTGGCTACTCTTAAATGCGTTTTTGTTACTCCGTCTGGTAGTCCCTGAACAGTTTCTTCCAGATATCCTCTTGCTGCCGCAATATCACCAGAATCTAAAGCTTTCACGACTTGTTCCAATTGCCTCTTTATTTTTTCTTGATCCACAACAGCTTGACCATCAGCTGTTGTTGTCATGCTTGTGCTTATTAGTACACCAAGTCCAAAGAGTATAGCAGCAATTATAGCCACGGTATTCATGCTGTAATCATATATAAGAAAGAATATAACATTTGATATAAGGATAACGGGGCTGATATATTGGATGCTTTTAGGTTAGCTTTGACATTCTATAAGCGTACGAAATAATGTCCAATAATAATGAGTATAACGTCATAGATATCTCGGGTAAGGATTCTTCCCCCAAGAAGTATTTCTGCAATCACTGCCGCAGGAGTCTATTCCTTCGGGATAAGGATACACAAGAATACATCTGCACTTTCTGTACTATCATATACTATCCCAATAATGAGTTAGTGAAGAAAGCAAACAGGTTTGAAGTTCCTGATGGGAGTGACCCCAATCAGAATAGAGTTCCACCTATCGCAATGATTGATGATGTTAACAAGAATGTATCCGCAACAACATACAAACAGCAGAAGTTAACAGCTGCTTATGCAGCGTTACAGAAGAAAGGATTCCATTTCACAAACTATACTACTACAGAATAAAGCCACAGGGAGATACAATGCTTGAGGCCTTCCCCCTGCAGCCCATGAGTCACTAATATGTTAGCAATTAGGCCTCACCATTATATGAGACCGATGAGATATTTGTACTTTCACTAAACCTAAACTAACCAATATGACTAGCTTCTAACGTGTCTTTGTATGAACGGTCAAGTTTGTACTGCGGGGTAGAGGCCCATTCAATCAGGTTTTCAAAAGGCGTATTCATAAACTGATGGAGTGTTGGTATTGAATAGGGCGGCTTATCTCCTACTCCTGATTCATCTATTATGACAAGACCGCAATCGCCATCCCGTGTATCAAAGAACGTCTGAACGGTTTCAGGTTTGAAGGGAACTGTATATTTTATCTTGTGTCCAATGTCAGCAACTTCTCGTATCATCTTTGAGTCCCGTTCTCTTGGGTTCTCTGGTTTGAGTTTATAGAGTGGAAGAATAGCATCATACGTCTCTTTATCATTCATAGTCTGATTCACAAGGCTGCCCGCTTCGCTGAGACCCCACCATTCCTGTTTAGTCTTAATCCACTCCGTGTTATCTTTCAATCGTATCCTGTATATGGCCTTGGTATTTTTCACAGGGAACTATACCTTGATTGGTTTGTCATTCATATCGGTGTAAGGGGATTCATAATCATCAGGTACTAGATTACGCTTTTTCAAGTCCTCAACTTGCCAGAACTGTCCAGTACGCTTACTTGTGACCTTCTCGTACCAAAGCTTTTCATGTTTATGCAGATTAGCTTCTGGAGTATCTAACCACTTCTTAATCAGTCCAGCTTTCTCGTACAGTTGTACGGTTTTATCATAATCCATTATAGCTTTTCTATGGAGTTGGTACATAAAAGATTTTTCAAGTCTTTGTAGAGTCAATCATCTTTGATTTTAATGTCATTTAGAAGACTAGCTATCTTACCCATTACAGTAGACTCTAGTTGTGCATAAATGTCTGATCTACTATTACCAGCTAATTGATGTGCTTTATGTAATAGTTCTACCAGCTTCATTGAAAGGTCAATCCTGGACATGTTAACTGCATGTCCTCTTTCTACGGCAAATTTACTTATGTTTAGAAGCCTATCTACAGATGGTGGAGATTCGTCTTTTGACTCTAGAACTTTCTCCTGCATGTATTTACTGACCATATCATCATAAAGCTTGTCTCTGTCGCTATTCAACCTGTGGAATCCCTAGTGCCATATCTGCTGTCTGAGTTGATGATTTGATCTTAGGGTGATCCATAACTACACCATGAACCCTCCAGTTCTGCTTTATCAAGGCATGGGTAGGCTCAGTAACATTTCTTCTGATAAACCTGATTGCATCAGGTTCTGAATCTCTGACCCGAACTGGTACGTTTTTATGAAATACATTGTAAACATTACGTTGAATCATAGGGTAAAGTAACTCTTGGTAGGATACTGATTAATGTTGCCATGGAATCATTTTTAAATTTACTACAAATAGAGACAGTGGCAATAATAATCCTTCTTAAGAGACCGGTACGTAAAAGCTTTTTTTCAACAAATCAAAATCTTTTTTAGTAAATATTTGGAAGTATACCTAACTAACTAAACTCTACCTTCCCATCCCATCCCGTGACCACGTAGTAGGAACCTGCTCGATTGGTGTGGTTGCAATCCCGATTGTTCGGTAACCAAGTCCTACCGTCTGTTTGTATCAAGTTATCCTCCTAGAAAATCTCATTTTTATTATGAAAGTAATAGACTAAACAAAAAAAAGCCATTTAAGTATTGGCTGGAAGTGTAATGGTTTGGCTTTCAGTACATTAATCAAAAATAATTATAGAGTTCATATCTGTAACTTGTGATAAATCATCTATTTTGATGGGAGGTTTGCATACACTTTGCTATTTCTAGGAATCTTTAGTGATAGGAGAATAAAATGTTTATCTGTTGCCGTTTCAGAATGAGTATTGTTGATGAAGTATGCCAGAGACTAGTAGGGTTCAATACAGTCCAAAGGACGTCGATGTAGAAATTTCAGAGATTGGTGATGGAATATATAGAATTGCAGGATTTGATAACACCTTTGGAATTACCTATAATCAGTTTTTAGTAAATGACGAAAAGCCTATGCTAGTCCATACTGGACCTATAGGAATGTACACAAAAGTAGAAGAGAAGATAAAAGAAATAATTCCCTTACAGAAACTAACCTATGTGGCATTTCTACACTTCGAAAGCGACGAATGGGGTGGAATGGCACTTCTAGACTCTGCTCATGCTAGATTAGTATGTAGCGATTTGAGTTCCAAACTAAATCTAACGGGATGGTATAATGTCCCAGCCGACCATATTTCATTCTGGGATAATGAAACACTGAAAACAGGCAAAAGACAGTTTAGATTCATAATGACTCCACACGTTCATCACTGGGATAGTATGATGATATTTGAAGAAACTACAAAGTCGCTTTTTCCATCGGATTTATTCATTCAGCCTGGTAACAATAAACCCGTGATATCGGACGACCTTTCAGAGAGTATGATTAATCTCTATAAGGGTGTTGGCATATTTTCAAGTGAAATACCAGTAAGGCGTACTACAAAAAGATTGATGGACCTATCACCTGAGATGGTATACCCAATGCATGGTTCATGCATAGACAAATCGATGTTCTCAAAGTACACAGACGCATTAATCAAAAATAATTTCGCATACTCGGGTGTCTTATTAGGACGGACGTTGGAAACGATAAGTTAACAAATTGGAAAGTATTACTATAACATATCTTTATATCGTGCATTCCTAACTCGCCTGTATTAAGTTAGTAAGCGCTTACCAGCATTATGTTTCGACTATGTCAAGAATTGGATATTCCGAGATGTCCCAAGAAGATATGGTGTATCGCTTTGTTGTACGATAAGGGTTAAAAAAAATATTTCCAAAACTTATAATGGATACGAAAAATTTGAATGAAAACAGTACACTGGTAGGAAGATAGGGAGAAGCCACAAGTGGTATTATGATAAGGATGAATGGAAAGAGAAGAAGATAATTTGTCAGTAAACTTTTAGTATAATATGAGCAAAGTTAATATATCATCTAAGAGTCAAAAATGGGTTCGGTTTCGGGTGTAGATAATCATTTGGGAAAGAATAATCCTCTTCGCCAGAGCGAACAAGAAGAACAGCAACAACAACAAAAAGATAAGCTATCTCCCCATGTCAAACGAATCCTGGTGGTAGATGATGATCCAGATATTACTTTTACATTTAAAAATGGGCTAGAAGAAGAAAATGTAACTAGCGGTTACAAGGTATCCTTTCAAGCCTTCACTTACAACAACCCTTTATTGGCATTGGCAGAATTCAAGACAAATTTCTACGATCTCTTGCTTATAGATGTAAATATGCCGAAACTGAACGGTTTTGAACTCTCTGAGAAAATTCTGGAATTAGACCTAAATGTTAGGATTTGTTATATTTCTGCAGGAGAAATGAACATAGAAGCATTAAGAGAGCAATATAAGAGTCTGAGTTTAGGATGCTTCATTACAAAGCCAGTTACAGTAGAGAATCTAGTTAGAAGAGTAAAGGCAGAATTGGAATAAGACATCGTCCTAGTTAAGATTCCCTATTGCCCGGTGGAATTTTTTGATGGTTCTTTCATTAAGTGGTAAGTCCAATCGGCATTGTAATTGTAGCTGGGCTCTATAGGGTTTAGCATACTTACTCAAAAATGGCATAAGACCAACTGGTGAACCAAAGTATCCTTTAAGCGAATCTAGAATCAATAGCAGCTGCTCCTTTTCATATTTTCTTACATTTATATTCGTACTATTTTCTGTTAGTATGCGCCTTACATTATATACAGTTTCAAGAAAAGGCAGAATCATAACAATTTCGTTTCCATTAGAGAGAACAATTTTGATATACTGAGAACACATTTCTCTTAGAGTGGGCAGATTTGGATATATTATTGCGAAATGTCCCTTGAAAGATATTTTTAGAAGCCAGAGTTCATCCACTTACACTGCACTCTATGCATCATATCAATGATGGGTTATTTAGCCAGAACTGAGTGACACAAGTGATTTAGTTTATTGCCATATAGGAGTCGACAATATTATATAACGTCTTAATGGCTATAGGTTTTTGAATAAAACCGTCAATAACATAGTTCTTTGAATATTT
>JAATVT010000065.1 GCA_014523685.1 Nitrososphaerales archaeon TH5893 | reverse complement strand
GTTTCTGACAATGATTCCTCGACTACCGCGAGCCCACCTTCAGACGCTGGTCCCCCGGCAGCAACTCTGAAGATTCTACAGGGAGCATCAGTACAAGGAAATCCATCATATGACCCTGATTCAATTACAGTAAAAGCAGGAGATACAATTGCGGTAGATAATGAAGACTCAGCCCCACATACCGTTACAAATGGCGAAGATGCTACTGATCCCAATATGGGCAAGCTATTTGATACAAGCATAATTAATGCAGGGGATTCTAGTGAAATTGTAACTACTGACTTGAAGCCAGGTGAATATCCATTTTTCTGTTCAGTGCACCCTTATATGACAGGGACTATGACAGTTCAATGACATTAATATTATAATGCGCGGGAAGCAAAGAAAGATAATATAGTATAATCATGGCTCTACTCAAGACACTATCTATTGTAACTCTCTTTGCTCTTTTTGTTCTGATTTCGATAGGAGGCTATGTTAGCGCATCAGGAGTAGGCCTCACATGTCCAGAATGGCCACTATGTCCTGCTGGGCTAGTGCCGATGAATGAATTTCTTATTGAATATTTTCATAGATCAATTGCAGCTACCACTGGTTTGCTAGTAATTATAACTATGGCATTCACTTTAAAATCAAAAACTGCTCCAAGAGGCATGAAGATAGCTTCGATAATCGCCGGTTCTGCTGTTGTGGGCCAAATTACGCTTGGGGCTCTTGTAATAGTAGAGCGACTGCACGCAATTCTGGTGACCGCTCATCTTGGGCTAGGACTTGTGTTGTTTGCAATGGTGCTGATGATTGTACTCTATTCCTATGGACTTTTGTCACCTAGCCACAAGCGGTTGTCTGCAATAAGGGACAAAGGATCAGGAGTAGTAATAGAGGAAGAAGAACATGCTAATGTGAAAATAGTTAATGATAGTAATAGTTAGAAAACAGAAAGAGAGTTGTTTTATGAGGGCATGATTTTGCAATCATGCTGACAATAAAATCGTGAATTTAGTAAAATATAATACCCCTACCTAAATACCCAATTTATATGTGGAAGGTACTTATGCCAAGGAAGATAGTATTTGGCGAAAATGCTGCCAAAGAATTCGAGTATCCACAGAATTCTTTGGTAATTACAACGACAACCCCTGATATTTATAACAAATGGTTAGATTACATGGGTGTAAAAAATTACGAAGTTTATGACAAGATTACACCTGACCCTGCAATTGAAACAGTTGAAGCGGTCAAGAAAAGCTTTGAGGGTAAAAACATTTCAACCTTTATCGGACTTGGTGGAGGAAGCTCAATGGATGTTTGCAAATATCTTGGTAAATTAACAGGTATTCCAAAGATTCTCATTCCAACCACCTTTGGAACAGGTGCAGAAATGACAACATATGCAGTCATAAGTTTTGAACACAAGAAAAAGTTATTGCAAGACGAAGCCTTTCTTGCAGATGCTGCTATAGTTGATCCGTACTTTTTACCAGGCACTCCATTTAATATCATGAGGAATTCTGCATGCGATGCGGCAGCACAGGCATCTGAGGGGTATGACAGCAAATTAGGTAACCCTCTTACAAGATTGTTTTGTAAAGAAGCATTTGACATTTTGGAGGATGCAATAATAAATGACAAACCAAATTTGTTGCCTTATGGAGCAATGTTATCGGGGATAGGATTTGGGAATTCATCCACTACGTTGGGGCATGCTCTATCTTATGTTTTTTCAAATGAGGGGGTTCCCCACGGATATTCTCTATCATCATGTACCACAGTGGCTCATAGATTCAATAAATCAATATATTATGAAAGGTTCAAAAGAATTTCTCAGAAACTAAAGTTCGAACCGTTGAAGTTGAAGCAACCCCTCGACCAGGCGGCTGACGTGATCATGCCTGATAGAGGACATCTAGACAATAATCCGATAGCTGTTACCAAGGAGGACATTATAAAATGCCTAGGGGAAATAGTCAACGTGAACCCTCTAGCACAGATTCTTGAAGAATCTGAGTAGGTTTTGGATAGTAAAATAAAGAGACCTATGTTTTCCCGAATATAACGTAACTAATTGAGTAACTCCAAAGTGTTGCTTTTAGGAAACCTTTAAATTCTCTCCACCATCTTCTTTTTCTCGAGGTCATCATGACTAAAATTAGTAAGACTATGCAAATTAATGCTCCTGTTAGCGAAGTATTCACATATTTCGCTAGACCTGAGCACATGGCCGATCAGTTTCCAGAAAACATGGCCCTAAATGTTATTCCAATAGAAGTAAAAAATGGATTTGGCGTTGGAACTATTTTTCGAATAAGTGGTAACTTTGATGGGAAACGATTAGAATGGGATTGTGAAACAATTGATTATATTCCGCGTCGCAGGATAGTCGCGAAGATGATTAAGGGACCTTTCAAACACTGGCAAATTCTCGTCGAGTTTGAAGAAAAAGGTGAAAAAAGTACTCAAACTAGCCTAATGGTTGACTATGATATGCCATTGGGATTACTTGGGGGAATAATTGATAAGGTAAAATTAAAGAAGGTTGCAGAAAGAGGAATGGAAAATGGTCTATATAGAGTTAAAGCCCTGCTTGAAGGAACAGGATCTATTCCAGTGTATATTACATTAGATGCATACAGACATATTTTGAAGGAAAAAGAAAGACTCAACTGTTCTGTGTCAGATGCTATTGTGAGGATAATTCAAGAACAAGAAAAACTTTCAGAAACACAAGAACAAAATGGACATGCTACTGGTACTCAAACTCAAACCCAAGTCGCAGAGGCATCTCATTAAAGAAATCCATATTTCTTCTTTCCTAATTTTCCCAATTTGCATCGGTATTTAGATTTAAATATCTCTACCTGATGGAAGATTTTTGAGGGTTCGTAGCTCAGCCAGGTAGAGCGTCTGGCTCTTAACCAGTCTGTAAACAGGGTTATAATGTCGTGGGTCCGAATCCCACCGAACCCGTGACGATATCAGTGCTTTTTAGTGGGTCCTAACATAATAAAAGGTGAGAAAATAAATAAAATGTTAATAGAATCAAAATTAGAGCCCATATCAACAGATCCATGGACATTGTACCTATATGCTATGAGGTCTCCCGCGACAAAGGAGAAGTACCTTATGAGCCATTTGGTGTTACTACTATTATATGGGTGTTTAATCTTTGAGGCGCCTTGAGCTATCTATTGCATCCATTATGACTTGTGTAGCTCGGGTACCGAGATTTTCTATGCAATAGTTTTCGTTCCTCAATTTAGAGTCCAATTTATTTTCTCTGATTAGCGTTGAGATTCTGTTTACCCCAGCTAGATAATGCATTACTGACTTCCAAGTGACTATGATCGAACAGTCATCACAAACACTACTCTTAGCATTGGTTGCAAAGACTACATTACAAAAAATGCATTTGTTATATACCATTGATTTGCCTGTTCGTGGGGCGTTAATGCCAAAATGAAGTTTGTTAAAACATGTTACGCACAAATGCTGATTATTAGATTCTGTGCACGTATGATATCGCTCATTCTTATTACACAATTCACACAATGGGCTCGTTGTTGGTTCTTCCCCTATCTCGAATGCACCTCAGAGGTTTTCATTTTCTTTCAAATGTGATTTCCAATATTCATTTATTTCTCCAGAAGATCTAATGAAAAAGCTACTTAAGGTTATGTCTAATGTGTTTGGTGCAAGTGGAGGAATGTCCAGGTATTCTCCGACTTTTAATATCAGTATGAAAGAATATGAGGATATGGCAATTAAAACAGGAGATAAAGTTGGAATAGAGATTAATACAGTAGATAGCAGTGGGATTTAAAGACCATCTCATTATGTTACTTTACTTCAGTTTCTGCGCATGTATCACAGTATTTTTCTAGGAGCATAGCCCCATCTACATCAAATAATGCTTCTTTAGTAGCCCTGCTGCCACACTTTAGGCAGAATTTTGACTTTCCGTCAACATCAACAAGTGGCTTCAGCGATGAAAAAGTCTTTTCCATTTTATTATTTCATACCTTCACAGATACTAATTGTGATTGTTGAAAATATCGTGACTCTAGTATTAATCATGATTTCTATAT
>JAATVT010000064.1 GCA_014523685.1 Nitrososphaerales archaeon TH5893 | reverse complement strand
TCATTTCAGACTAAAAGCCTCTCCAACAATAGCGAGGAATGTCCTAAGTGCGGACAGGTATCTACCTACGAT
The DNA here is from genome assembly GCA_014523685.1 of Nitrososphaerales archaeon TH5893. Taxonomy (GTDB): domain Archaea; phylum Thermoproteota; class Nitrososphaeria; order Nitrososphaerales; family Nitrososphaeraceae; genus TH5893. Next base: position 5,963 of record JAATVT010000064.1, on the reverse strand, counting down.
AAACCAGATTACTTTTTTAAGTAATCAGCCATGTGTTCAATAACATCGAAGGAAGATTCAAGGGATTTGGTAGAGCACACCATAGGATTAATACTGCCAATGGTAGTCTATAGGCTTATACAATATTCAATCGCTAACAGTAACTTTTATCATCTTCGCCTTCTCAGTTTCGACAGGTGCATCGGTAGAATCAGTTTTTAACGATGCAATTTTATCAACTTTATCCATTCCAAATATTACTCTTCCGAATACAGTATATTGCCCATCTAGGAAATTCGAGTCCTTCAAAACTATAAAGAACTGTGAACCCGCACTATCTGGATCCTGTGACCTAGCCATAGATAGTGTTCCACGAGAGTGTTTATTTTTGTTAAACTCTGCTTTTATATTCCACCCAGGACCGCCCGTCCCCCATCCAGTTCTATTAGTCACATCTCTTGTATTAGGATCTCCACCCTGAATTACAAAATTTGGTACAATCCTGTGGAATATTAATCCATCATAAAAGCCTCTATTTGCTAATTTTCTAAAATTCTCAACTGTCTTTGGTGCATGATCTGGATAAAATTCTACTTTGATGTCACCCAAGTTGGAACTAATAATACCCATATTTGCCATTTGCAATTTCCCCCCATCATCATCTGATTCTATGTGCTTTAATGGTTTACTATAAAACTTTAGATCGAACAAGAATTGCTATTAATTAATAATAGGGGCTAACTGAAAAGTTCAGTAAGAGAGGATTTACGAACTTTTTTCCTCTATTAGCCACTTAAAAACATTATACTGAAGACTTAACTAAAAATTAAATCGAGGTAACTGATACTTTGTCTAAGCACTCTTTATAAATTTCTTAATATTGTCCATATTTTTGGACATTTCTTCATTCCATGTTTCTTCAGTATAACCATGAACCTCAATCCCATGTTTCTTTGCATTTGCTATGAGTTCATCCTCTGTGTCGCCATACATTGTATGAGTACAGACTGGATCTCCCGCATCTTTGCAGTTTATTGATAATGTCATATCGTTATAGGATTTGTAAGTTGAATTATATAAGTTGCTCGATTCTTCAATTGACTATCTACCACGGGTTAGCGAAGATTATCTAATAGTATTCTAATGAGGTTACAATCTTTATATAAAATGTATAATAGTTCAATTAAATGATTAAGGCAAATGGAAAAAAATATGCTATACCCTCAGATTTTGGCCTAAGCTCTAGTTCTTTTACTTTTGCATTTGTTGGATTATTATTGTTAGTAGTTGCATATCCGAAATTTGATATTACCAAGGTCTTAGCACAATCAACCGAAGAGAACAATATTAATACTGTTAGACGAGTTGCAGACGCCTTTAACACCGGAAATGTAAGTAATGTTTCTAAGTTCATAAGTCCACAGTACTTCAATCACGAATCACAAGTAGACCCCGTTAGAGGGCAGCTAAGGGGGCCTGAGGAGTTTATAGATACCGTTGAAAACCTACGTATTGCTTTTCCAAATCTCCATCACGAAGAGCAGCAGATTATTGCCCAAGGTGATAAAGTCGTTACTATATTGAATATTACAGGTACAAATACAGGCAACTTCTTCATACTTCCACCTACTGGAAAGAACATTTCCTATGAAGCTGTTCACATATATCGTATAGGTGAAGATGGAAAAATTGCTGAGCATAAGGCAATTCGAGACGACCTTACATTTCTAGTTCAGCTTGGGGTGGTTAAACCTTCTTCAGCTGAATATGAGCCCTTCTTTCAAGCATTGACCGGGACAATGAATACAACAAACAGTACAGGATCGTAATGAACATATTATTGTTATCATGTTAGGAGGGCTGGCCACGATCAAATTTTGGATTATTGACCCTGGCATTAGTCCATTTCAAAAAATAGCGATCAAGTGCATAATCCTATGAACGACAATACCAGGCGTTTTATAATCCATCGTGTAAAGTGGCTAATATTATTCATGGGTATTGGTTCTATCCTGGTTTACTTGCTTCCTTACCCATACGATTTCATTTCTCTAGCTAGTTTTTTTGTCCTTATGGTATACCTTCGAAATAGGAATGAAATCAAAAGATTTGGAGGTATGGATGGAATAAAGAATTTGTTTGGTTGGCTTTCGTCGCCAAAGACAGGAGATCAAGGTAAACCGCTGAAGTATTATTGCATGAGTTGTGGAAAGGAACATAATGAAATTGCGTGTCCTGATTGCGGTTCAAAAATGAAAAGAGTCGGATGAACTATGAACCACTAATTGTGATAATATCCCCCTATCTTTTCTAATCTAAGCCAAGAAGAGGAAACCAATCTGAGCTGAAAGACGAGACTAATGGATGCACAGTACTACCGCAGGAGACTCAACCATATACCTATGAAGATGAGTCTGGCCTGCGGAGACAAATTATGCCGTATGCACGGAATATTCTTACACCCTCACTCATATTAAAGGCATGATTAACTTTGTTAATCTCAGTAAATTGATTGGTAATGATGAAACCCCAGGAAAACCAGCATGAGTCACGATATGGAGCCAGAACGTTCCCCGTTCGCTGAGTCTCCCTAGGCCAAGGCGTAGTAAATTGGTTACTCGTACAGTGGTGGAGAACATAGTATTTAGCCATATTTTGTGATAGTTTCATGCTCATTTTACAATTGATATAAATGCTTAAATCATTTCGAGGGTTAAAGTACTCTGAAGGATTTGATTACATTAAATTAAATGAACGCACATGAACTAAACAAAACAATAGTTCAATTAATAGGAAAACTCATTGATAAGCCACTAAGTAGTGGAGAAATTGAGTATGCACCCGAGATGTATAGATTTGTGATTGATGAACTTAGAAAGAATTTCTTACAAATAGATAATAAAACACTCGAATCGATGCTAAGAGCCAATGCAAAAATGCTAATGGTGATTTGCTATGAAATTATACAAACCACAGCATTAGAAAAAAAGGTTAACGATATAATTAACAACCACACTATAGAAAAACAGGAAGTTATACCTGTTTTGCAGGCAGATAAAGCGTATGAAATAAAAGCATTTGAACTTGCAAAAATGATGGTTAACACAATAAATAAACTCCTCGGTTTACCAGTTAGTGGAAGACTAGAGGATCTTTATACGCCTGAAATACATGAGCCGAAGATTGAAGAGCTGAAAAAGAATTTAGAACATATGAAAGAAAAAGAAAGGAATTGGATAGCTAATAGTGCATTTATGTTATTGTTAATATGTGATGTAATTTTAAATACTTTAAGAGATGAGCATCCTAACTTGGTGGATGTCTTAGAATCGCGTTTCCATTGATATTAGCTCGAGCTAAGGATATTTAATAATTCCTTCTTGTTTACGTGTACAAAATTGTTGGAAGAGACTGAGGTTTGGCTGAGGTAAACACAGTAAAGGGCACGGGCAACGATGAATTAAGGTTTCAGGCAAGTTACTATAGAATGGTAATGACTCTTTTTCATATATATTAGTAGTTGAATTTGATTCATTAAAATGCCTTTTGATTAGTCTGTTCCCCAAGGATTTTCTATGACCATGAGCCAACTGCCATCGAACTGTGAACGGAGAACCACTGTACCTCTGCCATTAAGATTAATTGGTTTGCCATCAGGTTCAGTTCCAACGATCGACCATTCAGTAGTTAGTAGGGCAAGGTTACCTGCCTGGATTACTCTCCTTACTCTTGGCTTCTAATTTCACTTTCATATCAATAAAGCCTTGTAGCGATCGGCGTATAGATTCTAGATCCTGAACAACTTGTCCTGGCTTAGAGGCAAAACATGCATCTTTTTCATAGAGCGTCATCAGGAAGCTTATATTCCCCCTATTGAATTCTTCCACCTGTAAATAGAGTAAGTCTGCAGGTGTCTTGATATCCGATATACTTTGGTCTTGTGATATCTTATGTTATAAGTTTGTTCATTGAATCTATAAGACTGTCCAGATCAGGAAATTGCTGAAATGAAGTGATTAGTTACCTCAGTAACTGATGAATAATCAGAGCTAAAGTGCAACAATTCGCAAGATATAAAATGACTGTACCATCGACCTTAATCAAAGAAGTAATGCAAGATAGTAGTAGCGGCTATGCTTCGATCAACGGACATAAAATGTATTATGAAATACATGGCAAAGGAGCACCATTGGTTTTAATTCATGGCGGAGGCTCTACAATCCGAACCTCATTTGGACGAGTGCTTCATTCCTTTGCAAATGATAGACAAGTTATTGCAATTGAATTGCAGGGACATGGACACACCCCTGATTTAAACAGACCAGAAACCTTTGATCAAGACGCGGATGATGTAGCAGCGGTTCTGAAATATCTGAAGATTGAAAATGCCGACTTTTTTGGTTTTAGCAATGGTGGAAACACAACAATGCAAATTGCAATTCGGTATCCGAATTTAGTGCGAAAAATAATTTTGGGTTCAACATTTTATAAAAGAGACGGATTGTATCCGCAGTTTTGGGAATCTTTGAGTCATTCAACAATAAAGGACATGCCACAACTATTGAAAGATGCTTACGAAAAAGTAGCACCTGATTTCAATGATTTGTCTAAAATGTATGAGAAGGATAAAAAAAGAATGATTGAGTTTAAGGATTGGAAAGCAGAAGATATTCATTCTATTAATGCACCTGCACTTATCATAATTAGCGATGAAGATGTTGTTCGTCCTGAACACGCAGTTGAAATGTATCGACTGTTACCGCATGCACGACTTTCGATACTTCCTGGAATACACGGGGCATATATTGGTGAAGTCACCACAGGAATGGAACACAGCAAAATCCCTGACTTGACTGTTTCAATAATTGAAGAATTTCTAAATGAACCTATGCCGAAAAAGAATTGACAATACGAATAAGATTAAGAAAGTATTGATCGATATAGCTTCGTAGGAACATTCGGTCTCCTCTATCGAATCAGCCGCATTTTTATCATGAAGGGTTTTCATTCCTAATTTTATACGAGTGCAAGTTTGAGGTATAGAATCAAACTTGTTATTGACACAAAATTTGCTTCCAAACTTTCTTGAATTCATCAATTTACAGCACTACAAAACTACAAGTAATTGCTGATTTTATCATTTTCACTTTCCTTGACAAAGCTCAAGATCTGTTTTCTGTACGTCATTGCTGTCTTGATACTAGAAAATTGACGTAGGAATTCGATCTCTTCTTTTAAGAATCCAGGATTGGAATTATATAGCTCATTAAACACAAGTTTTTGATTTATTCGCTCCAAAGTGCGGAGCCTGCCATATATCCTTTCAATACCTTCCACAATACCATTTTCTCCCAATGTTTTAGCAAACCTTCTTTTGGATAAATTAAACATTCCTGTATTTATATTTCTGTCAAACACCGACAAGATTCTGAAGAAGTCTTTTGTTCCAGTATATCCTATAATAGTTGCAGGAAGCAGACGTAAGAACCTAAGTGAAGCTCTGTTGATATGTTTTTTATCTAGAACGACCATGGACTTTCCAAAAGTAAGTATTCCATTCATAATTTGATTTGGTAGACGTACATCTAAAGTATCACAACTAGATTTAAGCTCAACAGGATAGAAAGAGATGCGGTCTATCCTACATTTTTCAGCTCTGGCAATTTCAGCTAGTTGACCTGTCCTCATCAGTACATTATAATAAGCCTCTACCTCATCTGAATTCTGGTAAGTCTTACCTTTGTTTTCTTTATTCAAAATTGCAATTACCAAGTCAAATTGTCCGAAGTAACCTTCACTTTTAATTCTTATTTTATTATTAGGATTTGTAAAGGGTAAATTCCTGTTCTTACTGTCAAATATGTGTCCTGATTCTATTGAACTGACAAACAAGTCCTTTAGCTCTGATTCATTCATTCATCAGTATAATTTGTCAAGGTTCAATAAAAGTATGAATAGACAATATTATTTAGTCCTCGGCTTAT
>JAATVT010000063.1 GCA_014523685.1 Nitrososphaerales archaeon TH5893 | reverse complement strand
TCTATGGATTATTTAATATACCTTCCAATTTCATGCATGTATGATGTATGACAATGCCATGGATTGGATCCCAATCACTATCAAGTTCAGAGGTAAATGTATCGAATGCGGTAAAGAATTAATATCCGGACGAGCACTTTGGTCAAAGTCCACCAAATCCATTAAGCATATAGAATGTTCTCAAGGGAACACTGATCAAGAAACCTCAAATAATTCCAGAGGATCTCAAGGACAAGAGATAGAAGCCAAAAATAAACGATATGAAGAAACAATAGTACAAAAATGTTTTATATGCGATAAATGGGTTGACGATGAATATGATTCTTTAAAATACTCTAATTTTATAGAAGGCAAGTCTCATTCCTATGTTTGTAGATCGTGTCTACAAAATGAAAATGCATTCGAAAACTATAGACAGGTATTTCTTCAAAAAATTAAGAAGTTCATGAAATAAAATCTATTCATTCATAAAAAATCAAGCCCAGGATGGGTTTCTGCTTAGCATATAATTTCTTTAGAACTCAATTGCTCTTTAATAGTAAAGTCGTCCTTAATTTTCAAAAGAGAGATAATAACTAAATTCAAGTCGGGTTCCGTTTACACATTCTCAGAATAATGACAGCCGGAGATATTGTAGAGACACATGATTGGATTGCCATAAATAGATAATTGAAAGAGAGCTAGATATCAAATATTTATCATAAGAAAATATGTAGCCTCTTCTGGAAGTTTGAAGGACTATCTTTTCTGAAACCAGGATACCACAGGATAACATATGCTATGGTTAATGATATATTCCATATCTCAATATTAAAATTCAGGTCGATGATGTTATGAATAGCGTATATCGAATATCTGCAGTGACTTTAGTGATCAAAAACATGAAGAGATCATGCAATTTTTACTCTAACATTCCTGGTTTTAGATTAACGTATGGTGGTTCTAACGATTCTTTTACCACGTTTGAAATAGGTGCAGATATGCCCAAAATGTTCTTAAATTTAGAATTAGCTACAAACAGCAAGTCTGAATATGATATATCTGCCAAGCACTTTGGCAGGGTGATTTTTTATACTGATAACGTTGACAAGCTGTATTCATATTTCAAGAGCAATGAAGAAATATCAAATACGATACTATTTGAAAATGAACCAATGGATGCACCATGGGGTGAAAGATATTTTCATATATGGGAACCAGATGGATATCAGCTTTCATTTGCAGAGCCACTAGTGGAATAATAAATCTAAGACTTTTCCATTATATGATAGAATTGAAAAGATATTAGGTATTATCTTTTAATTTTACAAAAATAATTGATCCCTTTAGTCATCTCTTGTGTGAACTTCGTCTCTTAGACTGGATTAGTCCCGTGAGCTGATAGCCATATTCTAGATTATGCTTGACATGGTTAATTCCATATGAGCCATGTGGTTCAAATTTGCCATCCAAAACATTTTCAATATACACTTTAGCTTGCTTTATGGAATTTGCAGCACGTTGAAGTTGATGTTGGGAAAGTTTTCTTCCAATATCCTTTTGAAGCTCTACTCTGAATCTCTCCTCTGAGCCGTGTATTAGCTCACAATATTTTTGCAATTTACCATAGTTTTCGCACAGATGTCTTAATCTTTTAATGTCTATCATCTGCAGTTTGCTAAGTGATAATTCTAGTTCCTTTTTGCTTCTACCAGTTATCTTATTGAGACTTTCAATAATTTTTTCCTTGTCAGCTTCAATGACATGAAGTTCTTCTTTTTTCCTCTTTTCTATGGTGGCAATACTAGCAGCTGTAGCTGATGTTGATGCTGTGGTAGTTACAGCCTTCGGGACCAATGAAGAAGTACCTGCATTCGCCTTCCTTTTTTGATAGTAGAGTTCTACTTGAAATGGTGCTATTTTCTTACCCTCGATATTTATCCCTTTAGCAAGGATAGCAACTACATCTACAATAATATTTGGATATGCTATCTTTATTTTATCATTTGAACTTTCATAATTTGCCATAATATCTCGGTAAATTCTGAAAATTATATCATCAATTGCTTTACTCCTTGTTTTTTCCTCGATATTTGTAGCAACTGCAACAGTAAGAAAATCGTAAGTTTCTGACTGGGATAGTATGTGTTTATTAGCCAAGCAGGAATCTGCAATTGCGCTTAAACATAGAATCCAATCACCAAAAGTCTTTATTTGGTCCAGAGAAGCATTCTCAAGATGCCGAAGAGCTCTTTCACTCATATCCTTATAATGACCTATTTTTAACATTTGCAGGCATCTAGCTAGAGCTTCCTTAAGGCGTTTCATCACCTCCTCATATTCTGATAACGGTAAGGAAGTTGTTTCATCTTTTCTACTCTTATTTTTCATATTCCTATTGCCTCTAATGATTTGCCAAATTTCTGTCTGTCCTGAGTGCTAGAATATGGCATGCTGGATTAATATCAACTTCCGAATAAAGATATGTATCTTACGATTCCATTTCTTTTCAAAAGATAATTAGGGAAAAATCTTCTACGCCTATTATACTTACTTCGGCAAAGAAGTAAAAAAGATTTGGTTGGTACTTTTATTTTGCTGTGTCGGTCTACGGTTCGTCGCTAGCTATTTTTCGTCGTCGGTGGGTTCACTTTCAGAAATGCCACCTTGATCATTACCATTGCCGGTATTGTCAATAGGAGTATGTTGGTTGCTTTCTTCTCCGTAACTTGATTCATTACAATCTTGTACTTCTTGTTCTGTGGTAGATCCATCTCCTGTTTCAGCATCAGAAAGACAACCTAGGAATTCTTTGTATGCTGTACTATCTGAGCCTGTCTCATCTTTGTTGTTGTCATTACCCACAGTAGCGGCAGCTTTTTCATCACCTGGTAAGCTACCTTCTCCTTCACTACTTTCACTGACTCCTTGCATCGGAGTTCTAGCAGCATTCACCTCATCATTTGGAGAACCGCCGGCTGTGGCTCCGTCTACTCCGTCTACTCCGTATGTATAACCCAATTCATCATTGGCTGGAATTCCACCTTCAAACCCATTTATTTTTTCTTCATCTGCTGGAAATCCACTATACGCACTATTTGTACCGTCATCAAGAAATGTATCGTAACCGCTGTTGTTATCCTCATCCTCTTCCTCATCTAGTGCCCCTAAGTTCACCGTGGCAAAACTCTTTGATGTTGTCATGACAGTGGTTAATACTGTCATACATAGCATGGACAGAAATATAGCTTCTTTTACTTTCATCTTTGCTCAATCTGCAAATCATCTCATCCGATTAAACCATTGAGGACCAATTCTATCATAGTTTTGGGTTTGACTTTAGCAGTGGATTTTGTATCTGTTGAAGATTAGAAGATATTAATACTTACGATTATTATTAACCTATTAACATATACGTTGTTAATACTATGTAGTTAGCATTCCGTTATACGACTCCTGTAAGATAATAGACTTCGACTTTTTTTCTCTGCTCGGCCCTTTCATCATATATCCTCTAAACCAAAGTAGGTTTCAATACAATCTGAAGTAATGAGGTAAGGGTACACCATATTCATGAATATTTCCCCTCTTTGTTTCATAGAAAAAAAGAATAGGACATAGCCGTATATTAGGAGGCATGGCCAATTAAGATTTTATCCTTTGAATATTCAACAACTGAGCCCGTACCGGAAGTAGCTAGAGACTTGTAGTTTGCTTTGTTCTGGTCTTCGTCGATTTCTCGGTATTATTCTTAGTATCGAGTTCTGACTGAGGTTTCTTACTCACGGATTCCTTGACAGTCTGCGCCGTATCATGGGCCGAAATGTTTACCTCCTCTGCAGCATTAATGGTCTCACGTATTACGCCTCGTTCCTTCATATCCTTGGCGACGTCATTGACATCTTTGGCAGTATCACGTGCCGCAATGGTCGCTTCTTTTATGGCCTCAGTAAGCTCATCAATTGCACCACTTTGACGAATAACTCTCACTGCTTCCCTTATTTTATGTGAAGATTCGCGAATATTCTTTGCTATATTCTTAATGGCTTCCGCAGTTTGTTCTGGGGTCATATCCTTTATGGACGTTGTTTTCCCGGCACCTGTCGTAGAGGTGTTATTTTCTCCTGTTGACATAATGTGTATTGTAACTTATGCTATAAAAGGTAACTCAACCGAGAACAATTAAATCAGTAATATTGAGAGCTTGAAAGCACAATAATCCCTTACTCTCTAACCGTGTGGAAAAAACTAGATACTTCTTTTGTAGCCTCATCTGCATTGTGAAGTAAACCAGATCTTTTAGAATCGTTTATAGTAAGGCGCAGTTCGTCGATAAGTGCTCTAATTGATTCAAGCATGTCTTTAATTGCGGACGTTATTTCGCTTATGTTGTTCCGATTCTCTACAGAAGCTAAAGTGTTATGAGCAGCTTCGAGCACTTCCGAAGCTTCTTCAAGGATACCTGTCTTTTTTATTTCAAGAACTGAACTCTCTATCTTCCTTGAGGTTTTCTCAATAGCTTCCGCAGCTAAGCGCATATTATCAATATTTTTTACCATTTCAGGTTCCTTTAAAGACTCCATCATACCCCTTGCTTCTTTCGTAGTTTGATAAATCTTCTCAAGGGATCTATAAACATCAGGGGAGCCTAGTGATTTCATGATTTCTGCCGCATTAGAGATTGTGCCTCTAAATCCCTTCGATTTATCTTCCATTTACTGGCTAATGTACTTGCAACCTAATAAACCTCTGCTCCCTAGAAGGTCGTTGAAATTTGTTAGTCTTTTCTGTAGTTTTGTCTCCGAAAGAAACCAAAAGCTAGGTTTTCTCAAAATTCTAAAAATTCATCCAAAAGGATTGACCGAAAATCTAATTTTTAGTCCTAAAAGTACAATGTTTGATGCAACACCTACTGCGTTTGCCCAAATAATAACAAGGTCATCGATAAGTATACCATAGATTACCCATAAAGCTAGACCAACTGTTAAATAAAAAATTAGCCAAAAAGAAACATCGTCCATCTTTTTTGTTTTGAATCCCTTAATTATCTGTGGTATACTACTATATCTAGTAAATAGTGTAGCTATCGCACCTATAAAAAAAGCTAGGAAACCAAACTCATAACTTATTATTTGCCCCAAGACATCCATATTACCATATTCGGTAATCGTAGTTATGTTATTGTTGCTTCACATTCATGTTATATTCTTCCTGTTCAATAACTACAACAAGAGGCTGACTTATTTTGCTTCTCCTTAATCTGTGGATCATGTGATGATTCTGTTGGACAGATGGAATCAAGGGGTCAGTTAATGTTTGGATCATTTGGACAGGAAAAAAGACCTGAATGATTCTCACCATCATGATAATTCCACCAATCTCATTTGCGGTTACCTTTGCATTGATAGGCCCCCATTTCCATTTCATGATAGAGGTACTGCACCTTACAGCTTCGGCCCAAATTTTAATCCTGTTTTTGGTATTGCACGTATGATTCCATTTTCAATCTCGATTGTATGGTTAAGAATAGGAATATGGCAGTGGTTTGTGCTCTCGAAATGGACCAAAAGACATGAACGCTATAAGGAATTACAGAAAAGTATTGATGAGAAATTGAGTAACGAGGACAATGGCTAACGTAAGATAGATTGTCATCCTTACGAATATTCCTCAAAATCGCCTGTGGAGATAATACTTATCTTCAGAGGAAATATCGTATAAAAATTCGCCATAATACCTTTTTCTCTATTATAGAAGGGACCATTTGGTGGTCATCATGAGAAGTAATAGCACCTTTTAATGTACGGTGAGGAACACAAAAAGTTAGTACCTATTTATCTTCCCCGATACTTTGCAACAATTAACTAGAACAAGAATGTCTAGAAAACCGATATCTCTAAAATATATAAAGCTAAAAACTAACTTCATACCAATAGAAAGTAACAGTAATAGACATGTTGAGTGTAAAAATGAATGATGATAATTGTTTTTCATGGAAGATGAAACAATGAGTGTGAGCATGAATCGAGATAATAGAAAGGACTCTATCGAATTGCGTAGATTTAAAGTACAGGAGTTACTAGTAAAAGGATACAACCACTATGAAATAGCTGATACATTGCAGATTCCTGGGTCAACCATTTCTGGAGATATACAGTATATTAGACAACAAGCCCAAGAGAATCTTCACGAACACATCCAGGAAAGATTGCCAGAGGAGTATCAAAGCTGTCTAACGGGAATAAACAGAATATTGAGATTAACACTAGATATTGCAGAAAAACCTACAACAACTGATGATAAGACAAAGCTGCAAGCATTAGCTCTTGCAAACGAGTGCTACAAAGCCAAACTAGATTTGACTACTAACAGCGTAGTTGTTACAGACACTATCAGTATGCTTAAAAATAAACTGGATCATTTGAACATTAATGATAGAGAACTAACACAAGACATCCAAGAAAATAAATTAAAAAAGGATGGTGAAGAGTCACAACAACAACAGCAAACTCCGAGCGGTATTTTTTAGTAGCCATTCGTCTCTGTATTTTCATTACATCTTACCAACATAGAGTTCCTTGTCCAATTATCCTTTTTCCTTGGTTCTCAGTTTTAGAGTGGAATGGATGTCCAAGAATAACTACAATTGGCTTCTCAAGAGTAATTCGAGTTAGATATCATTACTAATTTTAATTTCTCTTGATTTTGTAGGCTTTACTTGTTGCCATATTGATTCAACATAAGTATAATTCTCCAAAATATCTTGATGGTATTGAGTTTTTCTTAAGGTCTGCAGACATAAAGATCGTCAAGTTGGTTATGGATAAGAAAAGCTTACTCAAGGAAGGGTCATAGTGTTAATTATATTGACCATACCAAGAACAGTCCTTTCACATTAGTAGTTTTACAACGGTGTTGCAACATTAAACTAGTACTGAAAGATACAAGATGAGTGACAAAGGACTATATTGTCATTTATAAGAAAGTTATTTTGTAGATCCGAAAAATTGAATAAGAATATAGCTAAACTATCTTTGTCGATAATAGTTGGTGTAATAACGATGTTTCTTGTGTATATTGCAATACAGGATTCTATAAAGGTACCCTCTCTTAGCAGGATCCCAATATTGTCTGACACCGCTGTTTCAATTGTTACGGAAAATGAGGATGGATTTGCTGACTCTCACAATTCGAACGATTTCACAACTAGATTTGTTTACATTAAAGGTAATGGAAGCATTTTTGAATCTGATCCGAATTCAAATTCAATCGGAGAATATCTGGGCTCAACAGGGGAGGTTACGATGACAACAGGAAATCACTTTGCTTGGGAGGTTATGGACAAGAAAGGCAATTCACTTTATTATGTAGATTCCATAACAGGTGAAATTATTGTCAAATCAAATTTATCAAAATTGACATCTTAAGAGACCAAGGCTTTCAAATTTTCCGGCTAAAGATATAACATTGGTTCTTAAATAAGCTAGCAAATTATGACTTAATCATTTTTCCAATTTATAATCCTTTGTGGCTTTATCATGATACAGAATTTTCCTATACCAGTGTCTAGATATTGGGGATATTTCTTATACAATAACCTATGAACCCTTTGTATGAGTCGATTTTGTTTATTTTCTTTATTATTTATTAGTGATGCATTTCCTTGAATCATGATAAACCAAATTTTTTTCCAATCTTCATTGTACTCATCAATTAGTAGAGCAACATTCGGATTTGCGTGAATATTCTTAACCCG
>JAATVT010000062.1 GCA_014523685.1 Nitrososphaerales archaeon TH5893 | reverse complement strand
TCACTGTGTTCCATTTCTTGTAGATACGCAGCCCTGTCTCCACCATCGTGTTGTGCCATATACTCTTCGCTATTTGGAGCATCTTGAGCAAATGCGGTAATTGTTACAAACATTGACAGCAGCATGGCAAGGGCTACCACCGCTAACATCGATAGTACTGGATATCGCTTCATTTGTCCTCACTATATCATCACACTTGTTACATATTTGCAATATCATGGAATCAATAATGAGATCATTAAGAGAAAACGAGTCGACTTCTTATACAGAAGAATAATGTAGACGATGCAGGGTTATTGGAGTCCCATATGACCGGATAATGGAATGCAAGAGGTCTCCGTGCTTATGTTCTGCTATTGGATATATTGATGGAAGCAATCGACTCTAATAGAATTCTAGCAGCCAAATCAGCCGTTATACTATTGAAATCAAAGTCAGGGGAAAGCTCTACAAGATCAATTCCAATAATACCACTACTTATGGCTAGTTTGATGAGATAGACTAGATCAATACTCGATAAGCCACATGGGGAAGGCAAGGAAACTCCCGGGGCATAAGCGGGATCGATACAATCTAGGTCTATTGATATATACTTTTTATTGCTACAATTTTTGTGCTCCACTCTATTAGCTATCTGTGAAATCCCCGACTCAGATATGTTTAATGGAGTGATCACTTCCAATCCCACCCTGGTCGCGTTATCCAATTCTTCTGGCTCGGCGGCTCGAGTACCTATTAACATGCTCTTAGCAAAATCTATCCACTGAAACGAATCGGTTAATACAGACCCATAATAGTTGGTGGTAGAAGAGACAAAGTCTGGATGGGCATCAAAATAGAATAATCCGATTTTACCGTGAATATTCCCAATTGCTTGTAAAACTATGCTAGTAATAGAATGGTCTCCACCTAAAACTATAGGTATCTTATTGTTTGAAACTAGATCAGAGATAAGTTCATGAAGATTTTCTCTCTTAACGTTTCCATAATCAAATATGTGTTTATTATCTATTTTACCGAACAACGGGCAAATAGGTATAATATTTCCGTCTCTTTCAAAAAACTCTGATTTATTTGACGCAAGTCGTATGATATCCGGTCCTTTGTTTGCACCCTTTCTTGCAGCATGAGATCTAGATTCATCAGGCACGCCAATTATAACTATGTCAGCTTCAAAGACATTTTGAGCAGCGGAGTGATGGAAGCGAACCATATAAATTGTGATAGGTGTAATCTTAGTATACTTATATTTTTAAACTGTACTAGAGATATATTTGGTATTGATGTCGACACCACAACTCAATTCAAATGGCAATAATGTAGGATCATAAGATAAGATCCTACAAGCAGTCCTTTCTGTTCCCTTGCTCATTCATAGATCTTTTGTCAAATACAACCTTTATCCAAGAAATAGAACAAAGACAGTCTTGCCATCTCCTCCCTTGTAGCCTTCAAGATATAGCCATGTGTCCACTCCTATTGTGGAATGTAGTCAAATTCTATATCTTCTGTTACGAAATGACTTCTTTCTCCAAGCCCAGTAAGAGTTGGCAAATAAATAACAACATGACCTGTCTGAAGCCTTAAACAAAGACACTACTTTTTGCAAGTTCATCCATGACAAAATCCATTGACAAGTACAAATGTTGACAAACTGTCTTTAATTCCTATGAATTGGCGCTTTCATACTACTTATGATACTTCTCCTGTTGTTATTAATCAATACGGACCAAAAACCATCCTCCAAAGCTCGTCTTTCCTAATGTACAAAAGGGCAAGCAGCTTGCTTTGCTGAACTGCTAACATACAAATAGTAATTTGATTTACTAATTTCTGGTCTTTATGTTATTCAATAGAGACAGCAAGAATAGGACGAATATATTCAAATGGAAGTTTGAATATGAGGATACAATATACAAAATTTATGATTGGAAAAACAACTTAGCAGGATACTTTTTCCCAAACTATGATTCAATGGAAAAACACATGGGGAGGAAAAATCAAAGCGGTGAACATCAACAAGAGGAGGAAGAAGACGAGGTCATCGAAGGAATGAATAAGTTACATGAAAATGTAGTGGGAGGTAATCTTATGATTCCAATGCTTAAGCTCAATCTTCTAGACATTGAAGAAGGAAAAGCAAAAATGAACCTAAATTATACTATTGATGCGTTAGAAGAAAACCTTCATCGGGCTAAGCAATGGAAACAATGGCTAGAACAAAATAGTGCAGAATTTAAAGTAATCGGAAATGCGGTATACACAGCAAGAGAGGATAGGAATATGCTTTCACTTGTCCTTGGTATCGATTCAAATATCATATTAGGAGAAAAGGAAATAGGTATAGTATTGATACCATTACTGGATAAATTGCATAAAGATGGTATGCTATAGTATCAGGGGTTAGTAATGAGGTATAATAATGTAGACGACTAAACTTGACTAGTACTGCCCTTTTGATAGGTTTCTGTGGTAATTGTAACTTTACCATTAATCTTCCATTCTGCTCCACCAATGTCCGTACCACCTGGACCCCTAGCACTTGGGATATCAATGGTAAGATTGTCAAATTCATAGGTCATAGACATGTTCTTCCCAGTCAGCTTATCAGTAAGCTGACCTATAACTTCAGCCCAGTGGCCAGATTGCGATAATGTTTGTTCATTCATGATATACTACTGGACAACTTTGCTTTTAAATAATTGGACAAAGATATGGAACAGCTGCTATTCCCCCTTGAGAGAAAGGTAGTTAAGGCATAACCTAAGGTTCCTTTTAACTCCTTTTTTTAATATATACTATCGATTGGAATTACAAACCTCTAGAGAATTTTTCGTACAACTTCTGATTCATATAATTTACCATTCGCGTACGGTATCTATACTTCAATTCCAATAGAATGGAATTTGATGAATACAAAGATGGTTAATAGTATAATTCTAAGTTAAAAAGTTTGTATTAAGATGTATGGTTATCTATGGAAACGGTATACCCAAAGGGCTCTATTACAGAATTGCATATTTGGACCAATAACTCAGTATATCTTTCTTTATCGTAAGTAGTATTCTCATCAATAATCTCCAAAGGAATAGCACTTCTTTTCCCTCCTCTATAATCAGTTATTATATATCTCAAAATTTGTCCTCCTATCAGGGATCGTCCTTCTTTGTTAAGTCTTCTCATTGCATCATTTTCGATTGTATTCCTATTTATCTGGTATTCATTAAGATCCTTTGAGCGACGTTTCGAAAAAGCTAAATCTTCAAGTGATATACTTTTATCTTCTTTAAGTAACTGTTTGTATTTCTGAAAATGTTCATTTACATAAGGTATCAATCTTCCAACTTCTTTTATATTGTTTCCAGAAGCTATTATATGCAGAATTTCATTTTGAAATTCAGAAAAGAAATTAGGAGTATCTCTTCTTCTTGCTTCTATGCCTCTCACTTTCAGTACACTGTCTTGAAATACTCCAAAATAGCGGTTGACTACAGGCAAGTTACTATTTATTTTAGAATGTAGAAATGCAATCCATTTGTATATTCCTTCAAAAGATAACCTAAAACCTATCTTCTTTTCGATTATCTCTTCCAACTCTGTATAATACTCCATTTTAGCTTCTTTCTTTTGGATCCATATAGAATCTACAATTCCATGAACAATACTAAATCCGTGTTCTTCAGCTATTTTGGATGTCTGCAAAAATATATGCCTATCAAACGCACATACTGCTATGTGAGCATCAATTCTTCCAAACTTTGCATTGTTGAAACCCAAATAACCAAATGAAGTTACTAATATCCACTTCAATGCAGATTGTCTTGCATCATAGATTGATTTTATTTCATTATTATTAGTTGCACAGGTTTGTCTAAGCTTCTTGTATTGTGAGCGTTTATCTAAGACTATCTTCAGACCAGTTGGAACTATTCCTGTTCTTTTTTCACAGATATTATAGCCTAATTCAGGTACTCTTAGTGTATATTGAGAACAACATTTACAATGTACAGTTTCAGCTGAAATATTCTTCTGGAGCATAATATTTGGATAAAGGGAAACAAAGTCAAATTCAGCAACTTGTTCATGTACTCCTGAATCTGGTTCAAAGATAAATCCACCTCTATCTGCAATTAGCAACTCTTCAAAACTTTTGAAATGCTCTGTTACTGTTGGCTTCCAAGGTATTAATATATCTTTTTTGTTAGCATAATAGAATTGCAAACTACTCAAACATCTTCCAATTGAGGCTCTTGAAGCCGTATGAAGAGGCATTCTACATAGCCTGCTTATCTCATATAAACCATGTAATCCACCACTATTATTTCCTTCATCTAAGAAAAAAGAATCGCTTAGGTCTATATGTATGCGACCTAGCAATTTTGTAGTAGTAGGCTTGAAGTATACTTTTCCATATGAGATATAGCTTGAGCCCTTACTATCTGGTTTTTTTAAAGCTATTGGTTCTCTACTCATAATCAAAGGTATGCCATTTACATCAGCTCTATGAATTAGATGAGGAAAAGTAAATGAGTCTCCATCATCTGTGAACACAAAATCTGGATCAATCTTTGTATTTAGGTCCTCCATAAGTTCTTGAATAGTAGATACTTCTGATTCCTTCTGAATTTCAATCCTTTCATTTGGAAGTTGAATTACAATTGAACTTATCATGTCTCCTGGTTTTGCTATCTTTCCTTCTTTTTTTAGGTTGATTGTTAAATGCACTGATTTGAAATCTGGTACCCAATAATCTGTTGCACAAACATTATCTTTAACTTCAAGGTTTGATGGATGCTTTGAATCAAAATAGCAAAAAGCTAGTGGAAATAAGTCTTTATCATAGAAATAGTATTGAGCAGGCAATAAATCTACGTTATATAATCGAAACCTATGAAACCTTCCAAAAGATTCAATTTGTCTTGCTAATTTTAATGCCTTGGCTGCTTCTTTTAAGGACAATTTAAGGACTCTCTTTTTAATGGCGTCTGAAAGTCTTTCATACTTTAGAACGAACTCATAATCTTCTACAGCTTTCATAATTTGTTCTTCTCCAAGTAATGAAAGTAGTTCTGACTTATCATCTGCTGCAACATACAGACAATACTTCCAACTTGAGTCTTCTAATCTGAGGTTGCCATTCTTCTTTTTTATCCATATAACCATTCTATCCTGAAGAGGATAAACATCGAATATCCAACCTTCAACCAATTGAATAGGTACTCTCCTTTTGTTGCAAATATTGTGTCAATAATTTATGAGCCAACACTTAGTTACGGTAAAGTACCGTACTTTATAAATGACAATTGAAGACTATTAGTAGGCAGATCAAGCAGATAAAGAATATACTCCTAAGAATCCATTTTCTATTTGCTTTACTTATAATAGGATTGTCTTGTCTGACTTGAACTTAAAAAACCAGTGGAATGCATTATAGAAACCAACTACCACTGAAAATTTCAAGCCTTGGGGTGACACAGGTAATGGTAGAAAGAATGATCTCTCAGTTTGGAATCAGGTACTTCATAAGCCATGACTCCTTTGAAGGTTAAAACCTAATTTATTCTTTTAACTAGGTAATTAATTCAACCAACTATGTCCCAATATGTTGTAGATATTGATAGCCGTTACCAGACTATAGAAAATTTGGCTAGCAATTGCAAATTCCATCTTGATGACACGTATCGAATATATACATATCTATCAAATGAATTTGGTTCACCCAATATAAGTCTGAGTCGTCCTGTCAAAGTTCTTTATTATCTCAAATTTTTGTTCAAAGCTATTATCATCAAATAGACTTAATTCTAGAAATAAATCCCAGGGTTGATGTCTTGCCATCTTAGTAGCCATGTGATTTTCTCCAGCTAATGAAGCAAGTAAGCTGTATGTCATGTTTCTAACTTCTAGTTCATCTATAATACCAAGGCTGTGCAGGTACTCATGCGTTAAAACCATAAACAAATAGGAATTATATTCATTAAGAGATTTGTGAATTTTTATTATATTTAAGATTCTTTTGTTCACTATGATTAGGTTAGAACCCAGAATATGATATGCTCCAAGCTTGGTCGGTAGTCCCTGAAGTATCAAGCTTAATCCAGCTCTATGCATCTTAAATTTATCTTCGACTGCTAACTTTACTAGTTCAAATGCTTGGTTGAAATCTGCTAGCTGTAATATCTTGTTTCCATAGTATTGTTCCCGTAATCGTTGTTTTTCATCTTCCCGGTTTGAGACTGTCGTCCCGGAAGATGAATTTGAGTCGGAATCTACATTATCAATATATTCAGGACTCTTCATATGTCACTCGCCTATTGGGATAATCTCGGGTCAGTCCTAGCATGATACTAGTAACTATACATTTGTAAGTATATAAGTCCCTAAGTGCTGAGATTGATACTTAGTAGCATTAAGGTTAGCCGGTTTACATTTAAAGGACAATTCATCAGTATATGGACCTCATTTTGATATAACAGAAGAGCAACTAGAAATGAGAAATCAGAACAACAAGATGAAGAACCCTAGAACAAAGGACTTTGAAGAATTAATCTATAAGATGGACCTGTCGGCCGCCGGTGTTATCTTGCTTCTATCTATATCGTTATTTGTCACTACTTTCATATTTCATATTTAGGTCTTAGAGGAAATATTGTGTATGTTTGCTGACTTTGATTATCCTCACCATAGACACTGCTATTAATGCATCTTCTCTTGCGTTATGATGAAATTTCATCGTTTGCATATTTATGTCCTAATACCAGAGGAAACAATTCGGCTAAATTTTTTATTTCGGATTTTCTAGTCTATAGTAATTGCTAAGAACAAATTTAAGGTATGATAATGGCACTATTGTAGTAACGGGCATGACTCACGTTCCATTTGCCTCGGCTGATCCCAGGACTGGAGGCATGAGAGCGCAGGCTTTATACTATCGTAATATTGTAGAATTTTTAAAACAGAGCGAAATAGTATGTGATGATTATGTTTTGGAGCTTATACCTTCCCCAAATATACTGATAGATAACAAGAAGGTCCACTTGACATTAAGGGAATACCAACAAAAGGCACTTGATAACTGGGTTAAGGTAGGCAAAAGAGGATGTGTAGTTCTGCCGACAGGCGCAGGCAAGACAATAATTGGTGTAAGAGCAATAGAAATTGTAAACTCTGCTTCCATAGTGATAGTACCTACAATTGATCTTATGGATCAATGGACATCTGTTATATCAAAGTACTTTCCTGATACTAAAGTCGGAAATTTAGGTGGAGGAATAGATGATATTGAACCCATTACTGTTTCTACTTATGATTCGGCTTACCTACGGGCTTCAGTGCTAGGAAACAAATTTGCTTTGATGATATTTGATGAAGTACATCACTTAGCCGCACCAGGCTACAGAACAATTGCGGAACAGTTTGCGTCCCCTTTTCGTCTGGGATTGACTGCCACAATAGAAAGAGAGGATGCGTTGCATAAAGACTTTCCGAAGCTTGTGGGTGGAGTAGTATTCCAGGCATATTCTAGCGAACTTGCTAAGAATAAACACCTAGCCCCATATGAAATTGAGAGAAGACAGATAGATATGTTACCAGAAGAACTTGAGGAATATAATAAAAACTTTGTCACCTATCAAATCTGTTTAAAAAAGATAGGTCTGAAAATGCAGTATGCTGGATCTTTTAGGCGATTAATAATGATGTCCGGAAGAAGCAAAGCTGCGAGGGAGGCTATTTTGGCAAGGAACAAGGCTATGGACATTGCATTAAATAGCAGAGCAAAAATTGAAGAACTAAAGAATATATTGACAGAATACCGAGGTCAGAAGACAATATTATTTACTCAACACAATAAACTGGTATATGACATTTCAGACGAATTTCTAATACCGTTTATTACTCACAAATCAAGTAAGCAAGAAAGACAAGATGCTCTTAGTGGCTTTAGAGAGGGAAGGTATAATGTCATCGTTACATCAAAAGTTTTAGATGAAGGAGTAGATGTACCAGATGCAGAACTTGGAATTATTCTCAGTGGAACCGGAAGTAGCAGAGAATACATTCAAAGACTAGGAAGATTGCTAAGACCTAAACCTGATTCTAATAGAAAGGCAAAATTGATTGAGATTATATCCTCTGGCACTCGTGAGATAGGTACAAGTGCCAAAAGGAAAATGGCATTGAGCAAGATGAATAGAAATAAGAAGGAAATTAATGAAATTGTCAACTAAGGAATCATTAGCCAAAATTGTGAGCGAGAATATTTTAAATGAGCAATTTATCTGCATATCTTATGTATACAGATGAAACATGTCCGTCTCTAAGTCTCAGTATTCTTCACGAACAACTTGAGGAGAAGATGCTTTGAACATGGCAAAAACGTAATCATCCTCCTTTATCCCAAGATCAATTCTAGATTCTTCTGTAATTTTCGCTGTTATACTAAATCCATCTAAAAGCATATGTATAAATACTATACCTGGGCTGTCCGGGTTAGTAATAATTCTAATTATTCTAGCCTTTACAATATTTCGTGCACTTGTTTTTACAGATTCCTTTGAAAGAATTATGTCTTCAGGTCTGAGTAAAATCCCGACTTTAATACCAACACTATAGCTTCCCAACGTCTCAAGCAAATGTGAGCCAATCCTAAAAATCGTGATACCTGCATTTGAACGGATAACTTTCCCTTCTAGATAGTTCCCTCCTGTAAAGACATTAGACAGGAATGGTGAAGAAGAAATAGCCGGATCTGCTAATAAGGACCTAAGTTTAGCAGTATACCGAATGTTTCCATGTTGCAGTACAGAAACAGAATCAGCTAGACTATATACATCGTCTTCAAAGTGGGTAACATAAATTGTTAATACCCCTTGATTCTTAAGAACTCTCCTAAGCTCAAATCTCAACTTCATTTTAGTAGGATTATCAAGGTGCGCTAGAGGTTCATCCATTAGCATAATTTTCGGTCTTGTTACGAGCATTCTAGCTAAAGCAACCTTTTGCATTTCTCCTCCACTCAATCCCTGAATATGTCTATCAATCAAATGAGATATACTGAGATCACACAAAAGATTCAGAATCTGTATTTTTCTTTCTTTTTTGCTCCTTTTGTCAAGACCAAATACGACGTTATCATAAACTGTTAGATGAGGAAATAGACTTGGGCGTTGAAAGGTATAACCTATTCTTCTGGACTCTACAGGAATATTTGTCATATCTAATCCATCCGCGATAATAGAACCCTGATCAGGCTTTACGAAGCCCGCAATAAGATTTAGAACTGTGGTTTTGCCACTTCCTGTTGGTCCAACCATAACTAATATCTCACTATCATTTATTTTCAAGTCTAATGGTCCAAGTGTAAATCCTCCTCCAAATTTCTTAGTTAGGTTTACAAGTTCTAATGCCAAAGACTAGTACTCACCATTATCTAATCCTAATCTAATTATCTGTCATCGTTTAGTACTCGAAACATAAAATATGACTATAACCTAGTTATCGAGGAGCACATACCATTATATGTTCATTCGGTTATGCAGGATAGTTTTTATCTACCCCCTCATAGTGGACCTGGAGCTGTAGGTAATAAAATGCCAGTAATCGTGGCGGCTATCCATACTATAAAAGCAATAACAAATGACTTAATCCAGCCTATACTATAGAGTGCCTTTAAAGCCAAAAGCCAAACAAATCCGCCTGCTATGGCAGCCCAAAAGCCACTTCCTAGAAGAAAATGGGCTATGCTATATACAATTGCGCCAATTAGAGCTGTCATAATTGCTGTTTTGATTCCTTCTTTTTCTCCGAATAATTTAGTCACTATGTATATTATGATGCTGGAAATGATTACACCAATTACGAATATTATGAAACTGTATATTGGATCTGCCAAATCTCAATTGATGGTGGCTGTCAGTCTTCATAAAGGTAATTGACGATTTGTAGATAAGAATATTTGATATGCATCAAACACTATGGATCGCAATAGACTTGATGGAAATAATGGCAATGAATGACTTTAGAACATCTGTCCATGTTGAGTCTTTCGAGATCGGTGCAAGTCTATTTTGTCTGATAAAAATCTCTCACTTCATAGCATGTGCAAGTATGTCTGAGTTAATGGTTCGTAATTTGTTTTTATGTGAGGTGGCATTTTTCAAATTAAATACTCAATAAAAGTACTTAAAAATCTATAAAAATATGGATTTCTGGAAAATGTTTAATTATATCTTACAAAATAGTAATTTGTGTCAGAAGACTACATCAACAAATCACGGGAGGAAGCAAATAAGATGGCAGAAGTACTTAGACAACTGAATGTACTCTTTGACACTAAGAAGCTTGATACAATGTATGCGGTTGACTCTAGCGAATTACGAGAAAAAACTCAAAATATACTTATTTCCAGGTTATGCAGTAAGATATCCTACTACTTAATCTAACCTTAAGAGCGCCGAAACCCTCAGCAATAGAATACAATTACCCTAATTCTGCTTGAAACCGCAAAAAGAATCATACATCTGTCTAGAGTTTTCAGACTGAATAAAAGTGATACGCCTATGCAATCATGTTACCGAACATACTGTCGCTCTGTATACGATGATATAGAAAGCAAAATCTGGTTGCCTGACAATTTTCCCCTCCTAATTGGTTAGATAGAAATCCTATTAATGAATCGGTAAAAAAAGCAGTTTCAAAATAACTTACAGTATCAGGAGTAATTAGTATTAGCTGGTTTGACGAATGATTAACGATATAGCTTTATAAATGGTCTATATTAAACCTCGTTATTTACCAATCTATATTGTAATGATATTTATGTAATAATTGTTTATACCCATTCTAAATCTGAAAATCAAATGAATTCCTCGACCAACCCAAGCAAACTGTTCAGACCTCTTCTGGTAGCAGGAATTATAATCTTAGCATTTGGAATAACGTGTATTTGGATTGGGGCTAATCTTGATCTTAGGGAAGAAAGCGCTGGTTTTACCATAATTGGATGGAGATTTTTGATTAGCGGATTAGTTTCCATTATTTTTGCGTATGTAGCCAAGTATTTCGAGTTTATATCCTCATATACAAGATATATGCTAAAACAGATAAAGTATTGGAGAAATCCAAAAGAAAATAGATTTAATGATTGGTATAAACCGTAATGAAGTACTATGATGAGATTATCTATCTTTATATATAATTAAAATATGACATTCTCAATCTAGGTCCCCCAAAGTTTTAATTAGCTTGTTATAGCGAATATATGTATGCAAGGAGTTCAAAAGGTAAAATGTGCCTCTTGTGGTACAATGTTTATGTCTGAAACTGAGGCTACAACGTGTCCATCATGTTCTGAACAAAGTCATAACCATCGTGAAGACGATAGTGGTAGTACGATGGGCTGTGGCTGTGGGCATAGCCACTAATTTTTTGATTCAAAATTCGTCGGCTAACCGACTGAACATTTGGGCGCAATTCGTAATTTGAAAAATAATCAAAATTAAGAATGCGCCCGGATAATACTATTACTAAATGCATGGTAATACAATTACTAAATGCATGCTAGTAAAACTATATTTTTTCCATTGCTGACTACTTGAACTGCTTGTTGAAATTTTTTAGTTCGGAACCTCCAATTTGGCAGGAGAAATAAGTTAGTAAAATTTACACATATTCTCAACTAGATATGTTGAGCCTAAGTACTAGCCCTTTTCATCTTTGAACCACAATTAGGACATACTGATTCCCTATGTTCCTTCGCACAACACATACAATAATATTTCAATTGTCCGAGCTCATTAGCAAATGCTGGGGATGATGATAGAAAGTCAAAAATACTCTTTGTTTTATTTGCATTGATACATTTTTTCTTCAAGGTTCTTTCTCTCAAGTAGAAAATGAGTATATATATCCCGAAAGCAACTACCAAGGAAAGAGGGAAAGACAAGAAGAAAGATATGACAAAACCAATACAAATGTAAACGGCCAACCATTTTAATTGCTCTGTAATAAATTGCTTGTTACTACTATTCTTATTGTATTCTGCCGTCATACCATCTGATAACCTAAATAATACTTGCATTAATAAGCAAATAGTATACCGATGTCTTGTAAATGAACACAAATAATTTTTCAGTAGAATTTGATAGCCGCTTTTGTTAAACTGCTTCTGCATTTTCACAATTCAATATCATGTGCTTTGTTTTGCTTATTGAACTTGTTAAATTCATTCTCTATTTGAAACGCATAACTCAAAATTTAAGGCTAAGGTTGACAACGGATTTTAGACATCGTCTATTGATTTAATCTTAGTTACTTCGAAAACTCCACATTAGATAATTCATACTTACCTTATAATCGGCAAGTGGAACATTAAAATAGTATATTTTTTATTATAGTATCGTTGGGAACGATTTTAGCTAAAACAAGAAGATTACAAACTAGTAGTAATAACTTATCAATCATAATACCGGAAGAGTCTGAACCCGAACAGATCTATACAATGACAGATAAGGCCTACTACGTAGACGATTTTAAGTATAAAATGGAATAGATATGCCGCATTTCCAGACTATCTTGATGCCCTGATTGAAACCATAAAGATATACATCATTATAATCCCTCCTGATGTTGAATTTCCATTGCGGATTGATTTGTTGGTATGAAGGCTTCATGAGTAGTTATCGCCACAGAGTTCGGGCTTGTCATATTGATACTTCTATCTGATATGTTCTTTAATACTACATCTGTAACAGGCCTTCCGAACCCAAACTGAGCATGGTATACACACATCTGAGGAGGACTAGATATTGGTTCCAGATAACCCAATGTCGTGGGAGCTAAATCAGGAGCACGACCAACAAGGACTTGAAATAAAGGATTGTTTGGTTGATTAGCGTCGCATGGTAAGTTCAGTGCTATGTGGCCTTTGCTTGCGTATGGTGTTGAATCGTATAACAAAAGGAATTCATTTGGATTAAGATTCAGACCGTTGAGCAGTGCTGTTTGTGACGTTCTATCCGTATCCGCCTCATGAGAATAATTAAAACTGGTCGAGATTTGTTTGTGAAGTGCGTCATCAATCTGTAATTCTTGAGATAATGGATTGTCGGGCATGTTTTGTGTAGCTAAATAGTTCCCCGTAGTGATAGCAGCGATATATACTAGTATTGCTAAGCACGCCCCAATCATTGTTGTCTGGGCAATGGCGGTCATAATTTTCAATAAGACTTCTGATTAAAAAGGCTTGTTGTAGAGGATGAAATAACATTAAGGAATCCAGTAGAACAACAAAATCACACTCACAATTTGCCTTTTAATGATGATGTTTCCAATCAAGCAGTCTAATTATGATAAGAATAATAACATAGGAGGTGTTCACAGTATAGTAAATGCCATTCGTAGGGTCTTTTGATCAACTGTGTGTTAATATTTTCGAGCTTAGCTCGAATATTCGATTCGTAGGAATTATCAGTGGAATGGGAGATCTTGTTGCTGGAGGAATGAGAGAAGGCATTCAATCTATGGAAGATAGAGAGAATTCCTCGAAATTATATTTAGAATTCCTTCTCAGAAGTGAGATGAGAAAAGATCAAGATGCCGAATTTGGTAAAACAGTTTACAGCTTCTCTGAAAGAGAAAGAATAAAGTTTGCAGTTTTTCCACTAGTAAGAAATCATTTACTTATGGTATCTATGGAGAAAAAAGAGTCAAACCATGATGGAATAATTGAAAAAATATTGAATCTCACAAATGAGTATGACACAAATGCGAACCACACATAAATTAGAGACCAAGAATATAATTAGGAAGGTTTCAAGTCTCTCAAGCTTTGCTATTATATCTTCGTATGATGAATCTTAGGGGGTTCCGTTCTGCTAATTGTAAAGTTAGTTTACTATCTCGTTAAGATTAATATCTTTATTATTGGTTCTCGATTGGATAACAAATAAGTGATTGACTCAAACCAATCAATATTATAGTATATTGGATTATGGTCCAGTAAATGGATCTCATTATTAGTCTACAATTTTGAAATTTGAAAGTAAGTGGTAATGTGGGGCCAATACTCTTCCTACGGGTTATCCGACCTTTGTCCAGCCATGAGAAATAATTTGTCAGTAATTACTTTATGCTTTATTGACTTTGCTGGTACTCCTGCGACTATGTCTTTGTCAGGTACATCATGGATTACACATGCTCCAGCACCTACTATTACTTTATTCCCAATCTTTATCTTGTTCTTTAACGTACAATTAAGCCCCATCCAAGATGTATCTCCTATTATTGTGCTTCCGCCAATAATAGTACCCGCTGTTAGCTCACAATTTCTTCCTATTATTACATTATGTGCAACATGAACTAAAGCGTCAAGTTTGGTACCATCACCTATAACGGTGTCAGAGATAGAACCACGTGCTATAGAGCTATTGGCACATATTTCTACGTTATCGCCTATTCTAACGCCTCCAATATGTGGGAATCGTTCAAGCTCTAATGTTTTTTTATCCCTCTCATATGCAAAACCATCTGCTCCGATGGTTACTCCGGGTTCAATTACACAATTATTGCCTATGATACATTTTTGTACAATGACTGCCCTGTCAGAAATTACAGTGTCATTTCCTATCTTACAGTCTTCACCAATAACTACGTTGTTTCCAATATAACAATTCGAGCCAATACTAGCTGTAGCCGATACTATTGCTGTAGGGGATATTCCAACTTTTTTGTTATCGTTCTTAGATATCTTATTTATTATTTTTATGAATGCTGCTCTAGGATTATTCACAAAAATAAATTGCTGTTTTTTTGAGAGATTTGAGGACTGGTAATTTTGAGCTATAGCTTTCTCCAAGTCTTCTCCACACAAAATAATATCCGCATTAGACTTGGATATAAGCGATAATGCTTCTTCACCTTCAAAAGAGCAATAGCAAAGATCTCCATCTTTGCCTTGTTGTATAGTAGCTACATTTCTAAATGTCTTTTTGATATTTCCACATAATCGAAAATCAATACCAAGCTCAAGTAATATGGATTCAATATTCTTTTCCATAGGTTATTCCTTGTCTACGACATCTTGATATTCCCAGTTCCCTTAATAATAATTATTGCTATTATTGGAACACATGCAATCTTAAATGCTTCTATCGCTAATTAGAAGTCCTCCTCCTTTTGTTATAGGGTATTCTCGCGTTCCAGTCATGAACCAGATTATTATTAATACAATAGAGCCTACTATTCCTATGGAAAATCAGGATCCTTTACATCTCTGAGATTTGATGTAATTTTAGGTCCCTCCCTTTTCCGTCAATTCTTTATCTTCCTCTTTTATCCTCTTAATCTCATAAATAATCAATGCAGTACTTGCTATCGTAATAATCCAACCAGTCGTTCCAATTAAGGCATATTGCTCATATTTGTGAAATATAATAGCAATAGTCGCAATGCTAGCTCCAATCCACCATATTACAATCAAAATCTGAAGGCTGGCACGAAACATTCCGTTATCCTCTGATATCTTCCTCAAAGCCATTCATATATCTTAAGACTTTTCCACATCTACAACATTTATTGTATTCAATAAAATCAAAATCGTTATACGTTCTAAAAGAATATGATTCTTTATGTTTACAAAATATTCGTCGGAATGTCCGAATAACCATCGGTACTATAGGATAATATGACTAAAAATTCTTTACTATGGATTCTAGCTACAAAAACCAATAGTGAATATTTTGTGCCGTCGGTGAGATTTGAGCTCACGACAGCTCGGTCTTCAGCTTCACCCCACGGTATATTGGGTCGAGTGCTCTCCCAGGCTGAGCTACGACGGCACCATTTAACTTAGCTTAATAAATCCTATATAATCTTGTCTTGAATAAAATTGGTCCGAGAAATTAGATATTGTAATTCTACATATTGAACTATTTTTTTAAAGTAATAATCTTACCTAAGGCAAATATACATGAAGGTAATTTTTATGACAAGGAATGCGTAATACGCCGGATATCAGCTCAAATTCTATAACTGAAACTCCTCAGGAGAGAAGAGAACGTTTTCTACTAGAATTTGAAAAGCCATTTAAATGTGAAAAGTGTAATGAGAGATTCAAAAAGAAGAAATATTTGCGTGAACACAAGACTGAAGCGCATTCATATTAGATTGCCTTTTTCTTTAATACTCTCTTATTACTAGGAATTGCATTAATTATTGATTTTAACTCTTTTTTAGAAAGATTTGTAAGATAAATAGTTCCATCATCGTCTATAAATTGTAGGATTTTTTTTCTCAATATCTATATCATTAGACATACTTTAGTTCCTTAATATTGATTTCATTATTTTCATATTGAAATTATGCATACAGATTGTAATCCCAGAGAATAGGCTACAATCTGACATTTTAGAATTAAGATGTTTCTTATAGATGTATTTTTAAATAGTAAAGATTGCCATTCAGTTCTATTCAAATTATGAAAATATATACAGGAACCGGAGACAAAGGCGAAACCGGCCTTATAGGTGGTAAACGTATACCAAAAGGTGATACAAGAATAATTGCCTATGGATCAGTTGATGAATTAAACTCCCATATCGGACTAGTTCTCTCAATATTAAGATTGAAAGACAAAGACCTCTTTGAGGATATCATTAATTTTCTTATAGGTGTACAGAATGATCTTTTTGTTATTGGCTCAGATTTGGCAGATCCAAAGTATCCATCTGAGAACGAAATACAAGATCAACGCAAGACTCCCCGTGTTGAGAAAAATATGATATCGCATCTAGAAGGCACTATAGACAGGTTTGAAATGCAGCTTGATCCAATCAATTTCTTTATACTGCCAGGAGGGAGTATTGAATCCTCATTACTACAGATTAGTCGCAGTGTAACTAGAAGGACTGAAACTGTTATTGCAATACTCTCAAAGAATGAGCATATAAACCCGCATATCATAGTCTATTTAAACCGGCTTTCAGATTTACTATTTGTTTGCGGTAGATTGGTAAACAAACGCCTTGGTGTAAAAGATATAGCTTGGAATGCTCGGTCTTGAAAGTAATGTTAGATTGCCTATTGAATAGGTAGTCCAAATGAAAACGAAAAAGGAAGCCGATCGAGTACCGGCACAATTGTTTTCATTTATTGAATCAGTACTACGTCTCAAATCTGTAAAAAGATCTGGTTGGGTTTCAAAGGCTTTGATCTCAAGTCCCGAATCTGTTTCGGATCATACGTATGCAATGTGTGCAATAGGCATGATTTTGTCTGATATGCTCGGATTAGATACCGAGAGAGTAACGAAAATGATAATTATTCATGACCTATCTGAAACCATAATAGGCGATTACACGCCCGGTGAAATTGCAAGAAAGAGGAAGCGAATAGAGGAAAGAAATGCAATGACTTCCATTCTGAATCAAATGCCAGTTGCTATTCGTTCTAATTACAGAAGGATATGGGAAGAATATCAAGCAAATAAGACACAAGTAGCTAAGTTTGTTCATAAATTAGATAAGCTAGAGATGGCTATGCAGGCTATACAGTACATAAACGAAGGATATCCAAAGAAATCGCTAATAAAATTTCTTAATTCTGCTAGAAGATCTCTTATTAAGTTTAACGATGACCATGACAATCATGATCGTAGAGATGTTATACTGGAAATCCTTAATAGTTTAGAAAAAATTATTGTAAAATAAAAGTTATAATAAATAATATGATACCAGCGATAGGAAACAAGAGGCTAATGACAACTTATTTATGTTTCCAGACACAATATCACAACTCCAATTTTTGATATTAAGAAAAATCCTGTATGAAGTCATTACGCTCTAACCCTATGAGTTTGTTAGGTTATATTTGTAGTTGAACAGACAGAAATCTGGTGGATAGATAATTTAATGGTTATTAAATATTCCGTCATATTAATAACATACTTCGATTCTATCATTATTGTTATTCACCCATAAAGTGAAAATTTTTTAGGTTCATTTCTTTTCAATCCCTATGTTGATTTGTAGATCACGGGATGGAGAGTATGGAAAAAAGGTCATATAATAC
>JAATVT010000061.1 GCA_014523685.1 Nitrososphaerales archaeon TH5893 | reverse complement strand
TTCCTCGTCTGCTTCAGGTGTTGGAGTTGGTTCTTCATCTGTAGCTGCTTCCTCGTCTGCTTCAGGTGTTGGAGTTGGTTCTTCATCTGTAGCTGCTTCCTCTTCTGGTGCTGGACAATCCTCACTATCTTCAGTATCGACCAATCCGTCACCATCATCGTCTATAGTGTTGTCGCAGATCTCAGTTTCAGACTCTTCATCTGCCTGTTCTTCCTCTGTAGCTGCTTCCTCGTCTGCTTCAGGTGTTGGAGTTGGTTCTTCATCTGTAGCTGCTTCCTCGTCTGCTTCAGGTGTTGGAGTTGGTTCTTCAT
This sequence comes from Nitrososphaerales archaeon TH5893, assembly GCA_014523685.1. Taxonomy (GTDB): domain Archaea; phylum Thermoproteota; class Nitrososphaeria; order Nitrososphaerales; family Nitrososphaeraceae; genus TH5893. Next base: position 6,076 of record JAATVT010000061.1, on the reverse strand, counting down.
CTGTAGCTGCTTCCTCTTCTGCTTCAGGTGTTGGAGTTAGAATAGGACCTGCAGTAGCAGGACAGTCGACTACATCTTGATTGTCTATCAATCCATCACCATCATCGTCCACAATATTATCACAAATTTCGATGTTAGATGTCGATGCTTCGCCTGTACTCCCTTCGGTAGGATCCTCTTCGAATAACATTGAAGCGAATCCGTTTTGTGGGATAAATGGAACTAAGTTGCTAATCAGAAATAATAAAGCAAAAAGTAAGCCAAAGGCGGATTTATAATTTTGCCGCAATAATGTTACCCAATTGAACAATGACAAAAGGATGCTACCCCTCTTATAAATAGAGTTCTGTTAAACCATATCATGTCTCTTTAAAGCATAGGTTAGACGAAACCGCATGATGATAACCTGGAATTAATGAGATATTCGATTTAGATTTACTCGGTTCTACAATGACAAATCCGTATTATTTTTATGAGGAAGGCAAGGTTTTTTAATGAAGTCCCAGACTCTGTCCTTTTATAATGAAAGTTTCTGAAATCATGATAAACAAAATTATTTCACTGACCCTCGATGATTCAGTCGCTAAAGCTCTAAGTGTCATGCATAATAATAACATCAATCAGGTACCTTTAGTTGATAACAATAAAAACTATAAGGGTATGATATTTGCCAAAGATTTTCTTCTAGTTAACACAATGCCTGAAGCCAAACTGAAAACCTTCGTTTCCACTACACCAGTACTTGGTCCTTCATATGGTATTGAAAAATGTGCCCAGCTTATCGTAGCGACTGGAAAACGAGCATTGCCTGTTCTAGAGAATAACAAAGTAATCGGAATCGTGAGTGAAACCGATGTTGCACTAACTGCAGACTTTGGTCATGCGATAATAGATGAGGTTATGTCTGGGGCAATAGTAATCGAAGAAGATAATACACTAGGTGTTGGCTTGTCCAAGATACGAAGATATAATATATCTCGACTTCCAGTAATCAATCTTAATGGTATTCTTCAAGGGGTTATAAACGCATTAGATATTATCAAGATTCTTGCTACCCCAAGAGAGAGAGCTACAAAGTCGCCGGGAGTAGGAACTATGAGTACGATCAGAGAGGTCAAGATTAAGGATCTTACTAGAAGAGCTGTGTCGGTTGAAAGGGGGACTAAGATAAACCAAATAAGTGGATCCTTTAGACGAAATGAAGAAATCGTAGTCGTAGGAGAAAAAAGACCAATTGGCATTGTCACACCAAAAGATCTATTGGAATTGATACTTCCCAAGGACAGTGGACCAAGTATCCACATGGCTCATCTCGAAAATAATGAGGCTAGAAGAGAGATTGAAGAGGAAATGAAGCGGTTCGTGAAGAAAATCCAAGGAAAGCTTGAGAATATACATCAAGTTGTTATATACGTAGACAAACATAAGACACGAAAATATTCGATAAGGGCAAGAATGATAACTGCAGCTGGTGTAGTTGAGGCGAAAGCCGTAGGTTACGATCCTTTGAGCGCAAGCAAAGAATTAATCTCTCGCTTCGATAGGCGAATAAGATCTGAGCATAGTCAGAAAGTTCACCATAAACATCAGAGAGAATATCCATCTCCAATTGTATAACTTTAAGGCGCAGATGAGGAGATTCGAACTCCTGATCGCCCGAGGGCGAATCGGCTTGCTTTCAGCCACAGGACTCAAGGCCGACGCATTACTGTGTTTCCCTTAAACTCAGGAAAGACCACTCTGCCACATCTGCACCTTTTTTAAAATGGTTTTACCTACTATTATTTGTTAACTGCACTATTGAGCTACTCAGACAATACCGGGTCAACTATGAAAAATTACATTTTGAAATTCGAACGGTAACATAAATTGGATAATCCTCGCCATGGTAACTATCCAGTAAATGCTGATAGAAATAAAATAGTCCTTATTCTGTTTAAGATTGAATGAAACATCTAGAATTCCATCCCCGAAGGCTGATTTGTATTATTGCTGTTCCGATTTCTCCTGGTAAATTGCTTTTCAGTATTGTCTTTCGTCTGCCACTGATTCTGAAGTTAAAGTGGATTTGCTTTTAATATGAGTATTTTCTTTGTTGATACCGGTCAATACTGATACGGCGGTCATGTTCTGAGCCATCAATGTTATTTACTAGCGTCTCATACATCTAGCACTACGTTTTTCCCTGACACACACGGTTTTATCGTTTTATCTTTTGTTATAGAAAAAAGATACATAAGAAATAAGAAGCTAATTTATACATGCAAAGTCATTATTGCTATGCACTATAATAATGGGAGATTAAGAGAATGAAACATAGAAGTAGGTCTGAAATAATTGAAGCAATTCTGGAAGCTGCAAATGGGGGTGGGGCTACCAAAACAACAATTATGTACAAAGCCGTATTGTCCTATGATCTCATGAAACAGCATTTGATATTTTTGGCAGAAAATGACTTGATAGAATATGAACAAGGTATGATGACGTATAGAACGACCGAGAAAGGGATGCGTTTACTCCAACTCTATAACAACATGAATGAAATGGCCCAGCTAACTGTGATGGCAAAAAGAACAGAATAACAATTTTTATTTTTGATAGATCCTCTCCAGGAGATTAATTACATTGATAACCAAATTACAATGCAGCAGCAAGAAATGAAATACAGATGACAAGTTGCTATAGACCTTCTTCATTAATTAGTGGCAGTATTTTGTTAACAATAATGTTTTCATGATCCGCCTCCAAGTCGAGTGATGCCATCAAGATAGGATATTCTTTACTCTCCAAGGATATTGTGACACGCTTAAGCTTCTGATATAAGGTAAATGAATATATTGGCTTACCAAGTTTTGATTCATAATCTTTCCGTGTTTTCATTCTTAGAACAGACTCTATGGCAAAGATTTCTACTTCTTGTTGTGTAAGTAGTGGAACTAGTCCGGCCCTATAGCACGATACCATCTGGTTCCCCATTTTATTGGGAATCCCTACAAACCTAATTGCCTTATCAGATTCAAGAATTCGTTTGCACAGGTCATGTAGAACCTGATCTTCAGCCTTCATACGACAATTTGTGGCTCTAGTCCTATTTAGATTTATGACTTCAATTTGCAAGATCTCGTACAAAAGCAAGAGGATGTCAGAGAATACGAACCTATAATTAATAGACAAATAAGAAACGCACCGAAAAGTCCACAATATAATAATTTGCTAGTTACTCTTTTATTTCAAATGACTGGATCATTCTTTCCGCCACTTGAAAGTCTTCTTCGAAGTCTTCTTCCTCTGCCACATACGTAATAGTATAAATTCTATTATCCTCAATTGTCCAAACCTGCATTGTTTTCGTCCCTAAATTTGAAAAGACTATTTTATGAGCAGGTAGATCCGCAAGAATCGTCGCATTTGATTCAAGAATCTCGCCCATGATTGATCCAATTTTTGCATTATTGAGCTCCTGCAAGGTCATCTTCTGATCGAGCGGTATAGTATCAACCTGTATCTTTACCTGTTTTGTCCCTGATGAGTCATCTAGAGGATAAAACTCAATATCTGCAGAATTGTTTTTCAAAAATGAGAGATCAATTCTGCCCCAATCTGAAGGATAGTCAGTTCTTATTCCAAATGTAGGATTACTGTACGGCACAAAATTAACTTGATCCGATTGTGTCATACCTTTCTCCTGACTAAATGTTATACTGCACATCAATAGGAAAATAATGACCAACGCGTTAACTACTATAATTGCTGACAATTATGTCAACATGACAGTAGGGGATGGCAATATCTTAAGTTTTTGAGGAAGGAATTACAAGGGTTAGAACTTCAGAGTTTTGAATATTCAAACAGTGAAGTTTCTAGTGGTGGGATAAGAGTACTGTAAAGAGTATGTCATTAAATTTGCCTTCAGAGCTGAAAAAAATTTAACAATATATGCTAGCAAGAGATATGGTGTTGATCCTAAAAAGAAAATACGAAGGGTGAAAAAAGGAATCGAGTCTAATGACCAGATTTCCTAAGATGATTGGTCTATCTGCATTCCAAGTTTAATCCATTAATGTTGCTGAGTCGCGGGATTGAAACGATTCATGGTAGAGAATGGAAGGTCAGAAGAACTGGTAGTAATATTTCCTATTGAAGTTTGCGTATCCCCCACTGATTCACTTCTAGAAGTTGGGATCTCTATAAAGGGAGTGACTCCCTGACCCCCTCCTCCTGTCACAAGTGGCAGTTTCCCATCCCACCTTGTTGATTTTAGCCATTCCAAATATGTAGGGTTATTCCTTAGCTGTTTGTCTATTATTGTTATAGCTTGTGCTTCTCCTTCTGCTTGTAAGACATTGGATTGTTTGATACCTTCTGCTTTAGCGATATTGGCCTTTTGTTCTCCAATTGCCTGTGCTTCATTTTGTTGCGCTTCTATCTGTATTCGCCTTAACTCATTTTGAGCTTGTAATGCTCTTTGCTGCGCAGCCACCTTTGCTTCTACTGCTGATTTGAACAACTGCGAGAATTGAAAGTCTGTGATGGATACTGCATCAGCCATTATATTATAAGCTGCTAGCCTTGCCGTGATCTGTTCTTCGATCTGGTTTTTTACAGTTTCTCTTTTTGTAATTAGTTCCTCAGCATTGAATCTAGCAGTAACCTGTTTAACAGACTCTTGTATAGCAGGTATTATTACTCGATTAGCATAATCAAATCCTAATTGCTGATATACTACTTGAGCTTTGTCAGGATTCAGATGGTAATTCAAGGCAACTTGGGTACTTACATCTTGCAGATCTTTAGATGCAGAAGTCGTACTTTCCACGATTTTTTGTGTCCTAACTTCTATTTGGACTACATTATCACGAAATGGTATAACAAAGTGTAAACCTTCGTCCAGTGACTTACTTGTATCTACATTTCCGAATTGGACCAATACTCCTCTATAGCCTGCATCTACAATTCTAATGCTTGAAATTGCAATCACAGAAACTATAATGATACATATAATGATAGGGATAACTATCCTTACGAATGACCTTGAAACACCTGAACCTTCAAGTGGCTCACCTTCTGGTGTTATCCTTTCTGCTTCCATAAGGAAAACCAGATCTGTCAAATGGATTTCGCATTGTAGAAATTTATGCAGAATTCTCTTTTATATTTTGGCAACTTCTTCTCCTTCCCTAGTTTTATGCGGTCGATATATTGTAGCTCTTCGAAGCTAACTATTGTCGTTAGTTCCTACCTTTATAAGACGAGCGTGCACTTTACACTTGATCACATTGTATCCCTTACAGGTTTATGGTATAATTCTAGCGTTGCCCATCTTGCTTAATGTTAACACCATGGTGCCTCAACATGAATTATTGATGGCTCGAGCGATACAAATACAGAGCAATGTTACATCGACAGATATTACAAATATGACAGATTCATTAGTATCTCATGCAAAAGAAGTAAATGAATCAAACCTGGAACTGTTCAAAATTTGTACGGCCTCTCCGAACTTGGAGTGTGATAATGCTATGATAATTATCCACAACGATTGTGTGACCTATCCACAATATGTTGCTACGCACATACCAAGCTGTGACGATTCAAGGCTTATCAGTTATCTAATAGCAAGAGAATTAATCAAATAAAAACAATCACACTAATAATTCACAATACATTATAGAGGAGGTCTTATGTGTAAACCCTACATTTGATCGAGGGGTTACCACATGATCCTTTTTTATTTTGAACTATTCGTAAGGAGGCACCTAAGCCAGGTTTACCATAAAGTAGTGGCATTGAATTTACAAACGACTAGCGGTCTCTAGACAAATACAAAAAGGAATAGCTTTTTTCATGTTGTTCATGTTGGAATGCAAATGATTGACCTTGCTTCACATACTGGAAAATCTATAAAAAAGAGAAGGTTAGTACTGTTTACCTCTCTAATAATAGGTATGTTTATTGTCTGAAGAACTGCTGTTGAGGTACCGAGAAAAATGAGGTCCATGCTTTTGCTAGATTGCTATTGAATTCCAATATTGCGTCGGTTGTTCTGGTGTATATCCGGATATTATCTCGTGCTGCA
>JAATVT010000060.1 GCA_014523685.1 Nitrososphaerales archaeon TH5893 | reverse complement strand
GCCACAATGGCAGCAGGATGGTGGTTCTATGATATCCTCTTTAAGCCAGACTTTGCGCAAAAGATCTTTCAACTAGCATTGCCGCCTGGATTTCCTCCTCAGAATAAAAAAGCCGCCGCAACAAAGATAGTCGACTTATTTCAGAATCAAGTAAAGCTGAATGGTTCAGATGCTAGGATAAAGATGTATGGTGACATTCCCTTCGCTACACCGTGGTGGTCTTGGTTGTTTAGGTAACAATTGACTGTATTGGTCAAAGGAATCTTCACTTAGACTGACTTAATCTTTATATGAATTAGTTATGTTGATTGTTATAGTTATGGAGCAAAATATTCGGTTTATCCTATTAGGCACATCTGCTGCACTATTCTTGTCTACTATTATTACAATACAACAAGGGCCACGTCAACAATTTGCCTTTGGACAATCACAGTTAGCTAACCCATCAGTAGCGAACGAAACAAAATTTAGATCAGTATTTGATACGTTTGTTTCTTCTGAGCCCGAGGGCTATGGAGTCTACACAGAAAGACCTTCTAATGTGTTTAAGTTAGGAGATGAGGTCATTATATACAGTGAGCCTGCTGGCTATACATATAAGACACTAACAGACGAAAATGGTACTAAATTATATGGTATGAAAATGACTGCCGATATGATACTAACTGACAGAAATGGGGCGGAATTTGGAAGACAACAGGATATTCCTATGACGGAACTCATATCGCATCACCAGAATAAAGAATTATATTTTGACCTCTCCTTGACTGGCACAGATACCCTTGAGCCAGGAGATTATATGGTTAAATGGATCCCTACTGATGAAAATTCTGGTCAAACCTTCGATATAGTAAAAGAATTTACTCTATCACAGTAAAGTTAATAATCGACTATCTTGACATACGTCATATTTCAAGCCGGATGGCGCCGCATGGGACTATATGCAATTTGGGGGTTAAATATAGAAAGAAGGATGCGCTAAACTGACGGGAACAGTAGAAGAACGACCGGACTTATTCAGATAGTTCAAAAATGTATTATTCTTAATGACAAGGAATTAAAAAAGTTCTTCACCCTGATAGTAGAATGGTGTGCTACCTCTGTTGTCTTTGTATTAATTTTGTCGGAAAAGAAGGGCAACAAAATGTAAAGCGAGAATACTACTGTTTTTGTTTGAGTTACAAACCGCGTTTGTCTTGGGAAGCAAGATAGAAGGCACGTATCAGATTCGGGATAAATTATTCGATGTTTTATGAGGCTTCAGAATCCCAAGAGAAAATTGATCAGAGATGTCACGCGTGATAGGAGATAAAGATTTTTAAGAAATTATTGAAGATGCATTATGTAAGTTAGATACTATCTGCTTAAAAGAAAAATATGGGGAAGGGGAAGTTCCCCATGAAGCAAAAACTGGCACTGGGCCCGTACTTCTGACCTGCTCTCTTCCCTATGTTAGGGATTGGCTCAATGAACATCCTTTTAGAAACGAGTCTGATGCTAGATTAATTTACAAAGTCTGAAAAAGGCTTTGGAATGATGATTGCCATGACCTTTGGCAATACTGTAGATCATACCCGATCTTAGTAAAGAAAAAGATAAGAACAAAAGTAGTTTACCGATGATTAGATGCAATAGAGTCCAATAACGATATCAGTTCTTAATAGCATATTCCGAGTAGCAAAATTGAGTGAATTTTGGTGCGCTTTCTACTATATTGTAGTCAGATCTGTCTTGGGACACAGATTAACTCATGCCATATAGCAAAAAAAACTAAATAAGAACAAAAGCATTAGAACCCGTATAAGACTGGTTAGCTATACCTGAACCGCAAAAGCACTAAAGCTGGCATTACTCCTGCTTCGACCAGAAAGGTGTGTCAGCTGCTAATGGTGGAATTACAAAGATTTTCCCAATAAGGATAAAAGAGTCACCCCATACCTTACCCCGTGACAAATCTAAAAGTTGCCTCTTTCAATGCGGAACGGACGCACTCTCGGGGAGCCTACAATGGCCGCTGAATTTCAAGTCAGTGGTCATAATGCGGCGGCGCCATTTACTCTAAAACTTCATCGCGGCGACGGCATGACTCTCCTTGCGATGGACTGGAAGGTCGGAAAGCCACCCCAAGACTTCGTAGGCTTCGCCATCGAGTACAAGGAACCAAACGGCGACCGATTCTACGCTTTGAAGAACCGCCTAGGCTTCCGCGCTGCCAGCGGTCAGGTCAACCCGAACATATTGTCCACCATGCTCTCGCCGATCCAGAAATTCCGTTGGGTGCATTTTCCCCGCAATGCCGAGCTCCTAGGTGAGTTTATTTACAGGGTCAAGCCGGTGTTCATGAACGATAATGACGAGCTGAGCTACGGCGAGGAACAAGAGGCAGCAGTCGAGCTCCGGCGTGAGACTTATCCGGAGTTGCTTAACGTCACATTCACCCGTGGCTTCGTTTCGTCTCAGGCATTCGTGGATCGATACGCGTCGTATGGGCCCATCTCCAAGCTGCTGCCCGCCAAGGCAGCGGATGGCTTGAACTTCATTCCGACTCATCCCAAGGCTATTGAGGCTCTAAAGTGGATGGGCTTCGAAGCGTTCAATGCCATCCTCGAGGTGCTCGACAAAGCCCTCGCCGACAATAACGCCAAGGTCCGCGTGGTAGCCTATGATCTCAGTGAACCCGAAATAGTGTCGCGCTTAGAGAAGCTTGGGGATCGTCTGAAGATCATCATTGACGACAGCCAGGACCATGGCGAGCCTGGATCTGGCGAAACACAAGCGGCTGCACACCTATCTGACTCGGCAGGCACTGCCAATGTGAAGCGGCAGCATATGTCGAACCTCCAGCACAACAAGATAATCGTGGTCGACGGCCCCCGCGGTCAGATGGTGGTATGCGGCTCGACCAATTTCAGCTGGCGCGGGTTTTTTGTGCAATCCAACAACGCCGTGATCCTGCAAGGAGCAAGCGCGGTTGAACCATTCTTGGCGGCGTTTGAAGACTATTGGTCTCAGACGTCCCCGACCTTCCGTGAGACGGCGTCTGCAAACTGGAGCAACCTCGGCCTGCCTGGGATCCGAGCGCGTGTGACGTTTTCTCCCCACGGACCCTCGAATGCATTGTTGAAAACGATCGCTGATGACATCGAAACAAATACCACTTCGTCCCTATTTTTTTCCTTAGCATTCCTCTACCAAACCCCAGGGGTCATTCTGAACGCGATCAAGAAGGTATCACATCGAGACGAGATCTTCGTGTATGGTATCTCCGACCGGAAAGTCGGCGGCCTCGATCTCCAGAAGCCGGACGGCAATGTTTCGCCCGTCTTTCCCGCGGCGCTGACGAAGAATGTCCCGAAGCCTTTCTCTGCGGAGCCAACTGGCGGTGGCGGCATCCGCATGCACCACAAATTCGTTGTCATCGATTTTGACAAGCCTACAGCCCGTGTATATCTTGGCTCGTACAACTTCTCTTCGCCAGCGGATATCAAGAACGGTGAAAACTTACTTCTCTTCCGCGACCGCCGGATCGCAGTCTCATACGTAGTCGAGGCACTACGCATTATCGACCACTACCATTTCAGAGTGAAACAGCAAAAAACTAAGGCACGGAAGGAACTTGTTCTGAAAAAGCCTCCACGAAGCAAGAGGGAAAAGGCCTGGTGGGTCGAAGATTATACAAAAGTTAGGAAAATTAGAGACCGCGAACTTTTCGCTTAGGGGCTCACATACTGAGGTAGGTTCCATGGTCATAAACATAATGTTGCTAGCCTTTCGTTCCAGCGGTACTGTCGGCAACCGCTGAACTCAAACTCTAGGGTGCTGACCAGAGGTCCATGGCGCGAATGACTCTAACGTCCTCATTAATATACGAAAGCCTTTCAGCTGAAGATGTTCTTTAAAGAATCAAACCCTACATGTAGCTACGGGTAAAATCATATGTCGTATATTCACCAGTGTCAGCTCTGGTGAGCTGCTAGTTTCATTGAATTTTTAATAAAGTAGCAATAGAGGAATCAAACAGGCGAAAAGTGGTGTTAATCAACTTCTACCCTGGCATGCTTTTATCTGATTCCTTAGAGCCAGATGTATCACATACATCTATCCTCTACTGCTACTATACTATATGACTTGCTAAGATAAATGCATTTAGGGAGAAAAGAGAGAGAAGATTTGTCTCATACTCATCATTTCCCTTTATTTTTACTGCAAAACCATTTTGTGATGCAGCCTAGAGAACAAGTCTTTTTGTCATCATCAGTATGGATAATACAAATTCAGAAACCTTTAAAGCTTAATCATCTGGTGGAAAAAATGAGTCAAATCTTTGCTTTCTCATAATTTTAGCAGGAATTATGAAATTACATGGACATTCAAAAGGTAGAGCTCTAATCGACTGCTAAAATCTTTGGTTAGGATGACCTGTAGGAAGATTAAATGATGCTAGATTTACACGATATCATTGTAACAAGTATAAAAAGATCATTACAAAACTAGAACCCTCAGGAATATGAACAATGGTTAGAAGAAAATGAAATTATGATTTATTAACATAACCAGAATTACCTTTAGCTAATAAGATTCAGAAGAGCACAATAATTATATCCGTAATAATGGCAATTAATGCTGTAACAGTATTATCTGAAAAATTTCTCTAATATCCTGGACATATTCAATTTTATTACGTCCCTGTCTTTCAAAGTTTCTGGGTGTTTTTCTCTTAAATGTCTTAATGCAAATCTAACACTATCTCCACACAGCTTACACTTTGCTCTACCAAACATTTCTGTATCCTTGTTGTTGATCCTACTGTAAAAGTTTTGTGCAAGGAAGGAGAATTGTTGCACACAACTTTTTCTAATCTATCTTTTCTTTTGGACTAATCTTTTGTCCGTGACTTTCCTTTACTAGTATTATTATTGTTATTACAACGTAAGCAATTTGAAATATTTCTACCGCTGTTGCCATCTCACTTATGGGTCAGCCTCTTCCTGTGATGGGATTTCCTGGAATTCTTGTAATCGCCCATATCATTACCAATATTATAGTACCGCCTATACAATCATGATCATTATCTGTATATCGGAATCGTATTTGAAAAGCAACATGAAGGGTTGAAAAAATGATTCAATGGATAATATTTTATGTTGCATAATAATGTTAAAGTAAATGCAACTTCGTGATAAGATATGAAGAGATTCAGGTGTGCTTATTGTGACAGGGAGTTTGAAATTTCGGATAACTCAGTGCCACACAAATATGCGAGAAATGGTGAACCTGTATGCGAG
>JAATVT010000059.1 GCA_014523685.1 Nitrososphaerales archaeon TH5893 | reverse complement strand
TCAACCTGAAGATTGAGATTGAATAATTTCTCAAGGATTATCTATGAATCTCTTTCCTAACCAATTCTATGTGCTCTTTGATATCCTCTTCTGTCATTGATGCCTCAACTCCAGTTTCTTCCTCCATCTTGTCTGATAGCTTCTTGGTAACTGTTAAGACTCTTGATTGTAGCTCTTGATCCATTTGAGCTGTACCAATACTGTCAAGCAACTTTGATTGTTCTGTTACTGACCGTCTAATCGAGGTACGTAATGCCATGTCCTGGGATACTGTTACTGCTGAAGAATAGAGTCCTGTATATATCAAATAGCATGATAGGCCAGTTAGGGATACTGAGACAAGTCCAAATGGGGGATAGGCTGCCTGTGCAGCATAGGCGGATCCAGCAATATAAAAGAGAAGAAATCCGTAAGCAGCTATTATCATATGGTTTCTTAGAACGCTTTCTTTTTTTAGAGTTCTTGCCACTGATAAAAATGCAGCTCCAAAGACGACCCCTGTGAAAATCCCGCCAAGTGAAAAGATAAGGATGTTCGTCATGGCATCTGTATTTTCAGATGGAGTAAAATATCCCAAGACGAAGAGAGGGAATGAGATAAGATAGTACACCATGACAGCGCCCATAATTGTCCAGAACTTGAATCTCCCTAGTTTTCTGATGTATGGATACAACAGCCTGACGGTGCCAATCCAAGTAAGAACATAGGCAACACTGGAGGCTATTTGATATACAATATTAATCTGGTTTCCAAGTGTTGCAATGCTGAATTCGGGGAAGTACGCTATATCAATAGACGTTATTACTGGCTTCTGTTGATTCAACATATCAAAATGGGTGGCCATACCAGTTATTCCGTTTATTACGTATGCACTCATTGACAGAGCAAGTATTAGCACCATAATATTCTTGCTAGAAAATCTATACCATTCGAACAATGCTTTTGCTAAAAGGCCTAAAGCTACTATCCAGAGTCCATAACTAAGAGTATAAGAAACATATAGTATTGCCAGGTTGTACTGTTGCAACTGTAGGATTTGAAATATGACAACTGCAAGTATACCTGCCAACACGTACTGTGCTAGTGACACTAATCTGTGCGTTAATCTGAGATGAAGTACCCTTGCCCTTGTATTTTCGTCAATTTGCTTAATGTAAGCAAGTATGAAGTACTGACCTATTGCAAAGATTATTACTATACCAATGAATAGGGCAACCCCAGTGCTTGAAGAGAGTTGAGTTGGAATGAAATCAGCGACGACGCCGATCTCTGAATCCACAATTGTGGTAAAAGTTACCACTACCATTAAAACAAAAAGTCTCTTACTGTTGAATCTCAGACCAGTAGAAAATCCAGCTGAGATTTGCTTTTTCAAGTCCTCAAGCAATAATATTCAGGGTTTCTAATAAAATATCATATTGTATAATGCGGTCCTGAAAGGAAGAAGCACCCTTGGTTTAATTCAGGTCCAGAGTACACTCAACTATTTCAAAGGTTGAGATAAACCATTCTATTCAATTTTATTTTGCGTTAGATTTACTCCCTGGATTTGGTCTTGGGACTTTCATGAAGGCGTATTGGTTAATGAACTCATCGTTATCTCAAGATATTCTCTAATTGATTGTCTGCACTTATTTATGTGCCCTTCGCCTGAAGGAGGGGTCGCGTCGGGGTAGGATGGTGGTTCAAGGATTTCACTGGTTTAGTATTACTTCATATTAGATGCAAACATTTTGAAAATATATCTTGAACGATGATCATTACACTAGGCCTGATAGGAAGCATTCTGCACTCATCATTATTGATGTTCAACGTGATTTTACTCTAAAAGATTCCGCAGCTGAAATACCTGGTACTTTTCATGCCACACAGTACATTAAACCCCTGGTTCAGGTTTACAGAAAACTACGCCACCCAGTGATTCATGTCGTAAGACTCTATTGTGCAGATGGATCAAATGTTGATTTATGTCGCAAAAAAGACATTGAAAATGGCAAGCAAATCGTCATGCCTGGAAATGATGGTGCCGAGCTGATGGATGAACTCAAACCTTCCTCCTCAATCAGGCTAAAATCGGATTTGTTGCTTTCTGGTAGTCTTCAACAAATTGGGCCTATGGAATGGATAATGTACAAGCCAAGATGGGGAGCATTCTATAATACTTTGTTGGAAAAGCATTTGCGTGATCTAGGAGTTAATACAGTCGTAGTATGTGGATGCAACTTTCCTAACTGTCCCCGAACAACTATTTATGAAGCCAGTGAACGAGATTTCAGAGCTGTTTTAGTTAAGGATAGTACGTCAGCACTTTATGACACTGGATTACATGAGCTAAAAAGCATAGGTGTTTCATTAATGAGTACTGATGAATGTATGACATGGTTAGACCATATGGAGGTTGAGCACGCAACAAAATGAGCTATGATACCTGATCTTGTATGGAATTCGAAGGACCATGAAAACGTGTATTAAATATTCAAAACGGCAATGCTTAACAAACTTTGACCAACTTCCTGAAACTATCCCAAGTCTAAACGGAGATGGTTTTCATCTTGTAGCAGAGACTTGTTAGTTAAGGAGAGTCGACAACGGTTATCAAATACTAGCGATTACCATTACTTGGCTTTCCCAATGTGATTATTCGTGGACCCCTATTACTCAAAATGTAAAAAACAGCTATAACCAAAATAGCCAATAATACGACCAATATGATTCCTGAAACAGCTTGTCTCAATCCTCCAATTGCATTATCTTCGAATATTTGAATGGAAATTGTGTGAGGATTGTATGCCATCATCATTGTAGCCCCCAACTCCCCAGCAGATCTGACCCATGACATGATAACGCCAATAATTATTCCAGTTTTAGCTAGTGGAATCGAAATCCTGAAAAAGGTTTCTAGTCTATTTTTACCAAGTGATCTTGAAATCTTTTCATATGATTCATCAACTGATTCAAATGCTGCCTGACTTGCAAGAATCATAAATGGTGATGCAACATAAATTTGAGCTAAAATGACTCCAAGTACTGATTGGGTAAATTCAACACCTGGAAAATACTGTATCAAAGGGGAGTTTGGGCCAAATACACCTAACAAAAGAGCACCGCTTGCAAGTGGAGGAAGAACCAGAGGTAGAATAACTATAACTCTGATTACGAACTTTCCACGGAACCCCCTATATCTTGCTAGGAAATATGCTAGTGGAATTCCGAATAGAGCGAGAAGCGAGGTTGAAATTGTAGCCGAGACTAGACTAAGAACAAAGGCATTCCAGAGCACTGGCCTTGTCAACGATTCGAATATTTTTACTGGCTCGACAAAAGTTACTATAGAAACAAGTGGGAATACTATATATGTTACAGTTATTGCAGACAGGATTAGTATTAGGATGCTAAAGCCTTGTGGTTTTGCTATTTCCAAATTTCAAACTGTTTTTACTCTCTTGTTTTATCTTCATTTTCTTGTAAGATTATGATTGTACTCTTGTGACAGTATTGTGGCTGGGTTTTCCTCCTCCACTACCCCTCTTAAAGAAGACGGAATACTTTCTATTTCTCCTTCCGCTATTGGTTTAATCGGATTTAACCCTTGATCTTTTAGAATATTTCTGCCGTTTGTCGATAATATGAAATCGCCAAAAGAGATAGCCCCATCAAGATTCTTTAAGGTAGTAGGAATTGTAAATGAGAAATAGATTGGTTCACCAAATACGGTTTGGCCATCCTTTCCCAAAGTGTATGATCCATTCCTATAAAAATCTGTGAACGCGGGATCTGCGAGGTTAATCTGAGGAGGCAATGTGATATACGGGAGTCCTCTTGCCACAGCTTCATGTTTGTATGCCGCAACTGCATCCAGCTGACCTTGCTCCAAAATAGTTTTGAGTATTTCTTCTGGAAAGATCTGCTTTGCATTTCTATCGTCTCCCAAGGTCCTTTGTTTAATTCCAGAATCATTGTAGTAAAGGTTGGCAAGTTCAGCAGTAATAATCATATAGTATCCTTTGGGATCTAATTCAGGGTCAGTCCTACCAAACTTGAGATCCTGGTTTGCCAAAACTTGATACCATGGAATTTCTCCTATTCTTGCTTTCTCCAAGTCATTGAAAAAGCGGCTAGTTGGAGAATAAGCTATTACCATTTCAGCAGAACCAAACTTGACCAACCAATCTGTAAATGGAGTTGTATTATTCATCAACCTCTTTATTGGTACCGTACCTGCACTAACAAAGATGTCAGGTGTTCGAAATCCGTCTATTATCATATTTGCAACTTGTACTGAACCTCTAGCTTCTCCTTCATAAACATACCCAGTTTCATTTTGAAATGCTGGTCCTAGCGTGTCTTCAAATGTCTTTATCAGGGAAGCAGCATACATCACAAACACTTTATCCTTCGACGTTTGTGCTTGAGCACTCGGAGCCACTACCCACCGGTCAGGTTTAGATATAAAAATCAATAAGATTATCGCAATGCTAAAGATTGCAACGTATCGACAATGTATTTGATTAATATACAATCTGAAAGACCTGAATGGTAAATGTGTTTCATTACATAAGGATTACTTATGGCAATATGGTACCCAAATGGAAAAGCATCAGGTTCAATAGATTGTTCAAAGGAATTCGGGGCACGTTTGTAAACGAAGGTCTGCCCTTCATTTAGGTTCCAACAGGCATATTATGAACCGGGGTTTAGCGAAGGCTTTCCTGACGACCTTTGGATAAGGATACAGATAATACAGATATCATAATATTACTCATAATTAAACGATACAATAGGCCTAAGTATATGTCTGCAATATCGAAAACTATTACATTACGTGTTCCCTCTAACATAACCTATCGCGCTCTTAAGGACACAAGACTAGAACAGCTTTTTCCCGAGTTCTTTATTGGTGTTACAAGAAAAATCAAAACTGATATTGATAACAACGAGCTGAAATTTTCTACAACCATCCAAGGAAGCCAGATTGAAATTTCCGAAACATTCAAGCTAAGAATATCTGGTGAAAACAATACAGATGTCGAATATACTACTGAAACAAACTTCGAAGAGAATAACGCAGTTCTACACTCCATAATACAGACTCATATATCCAATATTCTGTATTCACTCTTAACGCTTGAAACTGGATATATTAATGGATTTATGGAAGGAAAAAGTCATATTCTATGATGTATACTTTATAATTTACACAATATGCAGGGTTTAGACCTGTAGCTTTCGTAGTGACAAAAGAATCAGAAGATATCGCTAATAAGAATGTCAAAATGAAAATGTAAGTTGTTTGTGAAATTCAAATCATATGAAATCCGTGCAGCAAAAAACCTAAATACAATAGAGCCACTGATAATTCGGATCGTACAGTTGATGAAAGACTTTTCGAGTCTCTTTAATGAGCGAAAAAGAAATTTGATTAAGAGAAGGTCGATACTATGAAGAAACAAGTAACGACTGAAAATCATAGTAAAGATTTTCACGATGATTCCACGTTATCCCCTGAAATGATTCTAAGGGAAGATGAACCCGTCGCCCCAAATGCAAGGTTAGCTCAAGAAATCATCAAGAACGGAATTCAATGCGAGGCGATCAAGGAAATCGGATCGCTTCCTGTTGAAAGAGAACCATATTATAGCTACCTTTTCACTTCTACTCCCCGGATTATTACAAATCGAGGTTGCATCACGCTCGATATCAACAGCAAGAGAAATATCGACCTAGTGCAGGTTATACAAAGAAACTAGCTTTTTTAGCTTTTATCAATTTCGCTCAAATCCATTCATCCCTCGTTCTTCCAACTCCATTTTGGCTCTATTCTGGGTAGCACGCACCCTTTGTTTCCTTTTCGTAATGAACACAAAATATGGTAATACATTTGGAATTTATTTATAAACGACAAATGCGTCTAGAAATTTAGTGACCACAATTCCACCACTTCCCCCCAATTCTCATTTGAACAAATCTGAGATTTTGTATGGAGTAGAAAATGCTGTGGGGAGAGGTGTCTACTTTATGTCAAACGTTAAACAAAAGATGGATATATTTTTTGATCATCATGCTCCGTCTATCGTGGTTGAGGTAAGAGAATACCGAGATGGATATATTGACATAAGAAAAAGGGGTGGAAAGATAAGGGCTTTTACAGAAATAACTAAGGATAATGTAAAACATTGCAAAGAGCTAATAAAAATAGTTGACGAGCTTCGTCATTTGGATGGAGTAAAAGGGGGCATCGCAATAAATGATTCAGAATATATGGCTACAACTGTACTGCAGGAAGCAAAACCTCTGACCCAGGTGATATACAGCAATGTGAAAGAAGTCGTGGAACAAGGACAGTACATTTTTGATACATTGTGGAACGTGGCAATCCCGGCTGAGCAGAAGATAAGAGAAATTGAAGAAGGAAAAATAATTTATGAAACCAGAATAATTGAGAATAATCCTGATGAAATTGTCAGGCAAATCTCCAGACTAGCCGCAGACTCAACCGAACTAGCTACATGCTTGACCCCCGGAGGAATGCAATATAGCTACAATTATTTTTTCGACATAAAGAAGAACTTAATGGATAAGCAAAAAAGAGGAGAACACAAGGGCATAAGGTATGTAACAACCTTAGATAAGGACAATCTTGGAGTAGTAAAGACCTATCTGGAATCAGGAATACAAGTAAGGCATGTAAGAAATTTACCGCCAATGAGCTTTGGGGTCTCAGACAAGGAAATAGCTGCAACAATAGAGAAAATGGAAGGGGGCAATAGAGTTCAAAGTCTATTGATAAGTAACGAACCTCTCTATCAAAGGCATTTTGCGTCCATTTTTGAAGAATTATGGGGTAATGGGATTGATGCTGCTGATATGATTAAAGATATTGAGGAAGGAGTAGATTTTGCAGATATAGAGGTCATCCCAAATCCAAGGGCGGGAATAGCGAAGGCGCAGAGTATTATAAGCGCTGCAAGAAAAGAGGTCTCAATACTGGTTTCATCTGCAAATGCATTGCGCCGCCAGGTCCAAATGGGAGGATTACAATTACTAAAAAACGCATCAGAACAACAAGGTGCAAAGGTAAGGCTACTGGTACCAGATGAAAATGAGAACGATGGGCAGAGACTATCTACAATTTTAGAGGAAGTGAAAATCCAATGTCCTCAAGTAAATGTCAGAACCATGGAGAAGGGTTTGCATACCAGAATTACAATAGTTTTAGCAGATAGAAAAGAATGTACTATAATCGAACTTAAGGATGATACAAAAGATATTTCATACAGCGCAGCCGGTTTGTCTATGTACTCCAATAGTAAGTCGACAGTTTCCTCTTATGTATCTATCTTTGAAACTTTTTGGGAACAAACAGAGTTGTACGAAAAGTTGAAGGTACACGACAAAATGCAGAAGGAATTTATCAATGTGGCAGCTCACGAGCTACGCACGCCAGTACAGCCTATACTCGGTTTGTCAGAAGTTCTTCTGTCCAAAAAAGGAAATATCGAAGATTATTTTGACCTTGTCAGTGCTATAAATAGAAATGCAAAAAGACTACAGCACCTTACGGAGGATATTTTGGATGTAACAAGGATTGAAAGTAATACTCTTATACTACACAAAGAAGAGGTTGATGTCTGTGAAAAAATATCAAATGTTATAGACGATATCAAGGATCAGATCAATGATCCTGGTAAATTAAGAGTGGTATTCTATCAACCAAAGAATCCCGTATATGTAAGTGCAGATAAAACGAGACTGTACCAGGTTATTGCAAACTTGTTAAATAACGCTATTAAATTCACTAGGGAAGGAACCATATCAATAAATGTTGAGGACAAAGAAAATAGTCAAGTCACTATTTCTGTAAAAGACACTGGAGCAGGCATAAGCCCGGAAATTGCACCGAGGTTGTTTACAAAATTTGTCACAACTTCTGATGCGGGGACAGGACTTGGGCTTTACTTATCAAAAAGTATTGTAGACGCTCACGGTGGTAAAATGTGGGCACATAACAACCCTGGAAAAGTGGGTGCTACTTTTGGTTTTACTTTTCCCAAGATCCAATGAGAACAATAGCTAAACTAATATGCATTAGTTTTTTGGTAACAAGAGACATATCCACATCCAGTTTGCTACATGCATGCAAGGTAGTGCAAATGTCTTTATTAGAAGATTGTTATCCCACTGGCCATAATGAACTATTCAGTACTATAGCGATTGGGCCCATATTCTGTGTTAATAGCAATTTCTGAACTGTCCACAAGACTTTTCCTCAAGCAAATAAGCCTCTCTAATGCTGGCTATTAAGGTTTTTACGTCATGACAAGTAGAAAGAGATATTTCACGTTTCTCATATTACATTAAATTCGTCATGAAACATTCTCATTGCCTTTTCGTAATCCAAATTATGAAGAGCTAAAAGTAGTTTTGTTGTTCTACTATTTTATACGCACATTACCGAGAGAGGTTGGTTCTAGTCAGTCAAGCCATCACAGTGATGCGCGCCAATAAATATGTGGCAGTAATTCTCTTCTACCATTGATCAGATTAGCGGACATGTCCATTTAACCAAAATATAGACGTGGATTATATTCCCGTTTGACAAGAGGCTCTCGGTCCTTGAAACTATAATAGATTTTACCTTATTATCATGAAAACTTAAAAATGGCTAATGTAATAAAATATTGATGGAAAATCCTTTTAAGCGGCCTGGCAGAGGCAACCCTTATGGCAGGAAGAGAGTAACCCCAGAAGGGGAGCCACTTGAAGGATCAGGGCCTTCGAGGCCAATAATAAGAATAGCCATTCCAGTTATCGTAGGCATTATAATTATATCAGTAATTGCCATATCTAGTGTCAGGATAGTGGATGCTGGCAATAGAGGTATTTTGCTGCACTTTGGAGCTGTTGATACGAGCATGTCGCTGGACGAAGGACTACACTTTGTTGTACCATTTCGTGATAATGTAGTTCAGATGGAGGTGAGGACACAAAAGATTGTGGAAAGTGCTACATCTGCGTCAAAGGACTTGCAAGATGTAAGCACCCAAGTAGCATTAAATTATCACATAGATCCTGATAGAGCACAGGTCGTTTACAGGCAGCTGGGATACGATTACGCTAATCGTGTTATAGTGCCGGCTATCCAAGAATCTGTAAAGCAAGTTACTGCTAGGTTCAATGCTGAAGAGTTGATTACAAATAGAGAAACTGTAAAAAATCAAATTGAGGAACAAGTACGAGCAAGACTTGCTCCATACAACATCATAGTAGATGCTTTATCTATAACAGAATTTGCGTTCTCTCAGCAGTTTACTACAGCAGTTGAGGCTAAAGTGGAAGCACAACAGAGAGCGTTACAAGCTCAGAATGAATTGAGGAGAATACAGATAGAGGCACAACAAAATGAAGCGCAAGCAATTGGGGAACAAAAAGCTAACATTGCCAGAGCAGAAGGGGTCAAACAGTCCAATGTTTTACAAGCGGAAGGAGAAGCACAAGCAATAACAATAATAGACGAACAACTAAAGAATAATCCTACTTATTTGGATTGGCTGAAAGCAACAAAGTGGGATGGCAAACTACCATTGGTTACTGGAGGAACTGGAAATGATGGACAAGGAGTTACACCTTTTATAGAGATCCCTACAGGAGGTGAAGGAGCAGATGAGCAACAATTGACTCAATCGGCGAATTCAACCAGCAGGAGTGCAGCACCTAACCTAACGGCAGGAAACCCGACAGCCAGCCAATGACTTTCTATTTCAGAGATGGAACACAGTTCATATTCTGCTTGCCTATCCCACATCTTTTTTATTTCAATTCTGAAGGATTATAAGTTTCTTCTCTATAAGAACTAAATAACCAATGAAAGAAGAATACATAGTTTCGAAAATCGAAGCCTCTCAAGATGGGAGTCCTTATGTCTATATCTCATTTACTAATCCCAGCATGTCAAAGTCACCAGCAACTGGTGGGGGTACCGGAAAGAGCTTTCCTCAAAGTCCTTTTGGAATTGGCGTAGGCGCCTTCACATCTCCTGAAGATTTAATGAAAAATTTACCCAAAGCCATGTCTAACATGTTTAGCGGGGCTGGTACAGGGGGTTTGTCATCAGGAGACTCTCCTACTATTAGAATCAGTATGAGGGAGTATGAAGATATGCAACTAAAGGTTGGGGACAGAGTCATTATAGAAATCAAAAAGGCAGACAGCAGTGGAATATAAACAAT
>JAATVT010000058.1 GCA_014523685.1 Nitrososphaerales archaeon TH5893 | reverse complement strand
TTCCAAGGTGGTTTTAATTTCACAAGCAGCTTTTTTTATGCGAGGAGCATCCTTATCTTTGAAAATAGGAACAATCACAATTTGAATCGGAGCAACTCTAGGCGGAATAATTAAGCCCCTATCATCACCGTGAACCATAATCAAGGCCCCAATCAGTCGCCATGAAAGGCCCCAAGATGTCTGCCACGCGAAATGCTCTTGGTCATCCCTGCCAAGATACTTAATATTAAAGCTCTTCGAAAAATTTTGACCAAGATTGTGTGATGTGGCCATCTGCAGAGCTTTCCCATCGCTCATTATACTCTCAAGAGTAAGTGTCTCGTTGGCACCGACAAATTTTTCTTTTTCGCTCTTATAACCTCCTATGCACGGAATAGCCAGATGCTGCTCTATAATTTCACGATAAATTTCTAGAATATCTTGCGATTCGTTTCTTGCTTCCTCTTCGTTAGCGTGAACAGTGTGTCCTTCTTGCCATAGGAATTCTGAATTCCTTATCAGTGGCTTCGTACCTTTAATATCCGCACGCAAAGCACTGTTCCAAAAATTCATTTTTAGAGGTAAGTCTCTATAACTCCTGACCCAGTTTGAGAAAGTAGAATAAGCGATGGCCTCAGAGGTAGGTCTCACTGCGAGCTTCTCCGATAAGCGTTCGTCCCCTGCCTCTGTAACCCAATAGACCTCAGGAGTAAACCCTGAGAAGTGTTTTTTTTCTCGTGCCAAAATACTTTCGGGAATTAACAAAGGAAGAAATCCGTTCTCGTGGCCAGTTTGGATTAGTCGTTCATCTAAGGTTTTACTTATAATTCCCCAAATCCTGTATCCATATGGGCGCAGAACAATGAAGCCCTTGACGGGCGCATAATCTACTAACTCACTCTTTAATATAGCCTGAATATACCATTCTGAAAAGTTCTCAAACTTATTAACAGATATCCCAATAGGTTTAGTATTGTCCAATACTGTCACACAATTTGTGGGCTACTTTAAATTAGAATATATCATCACAAAGGGTCTCCTCTACAGTAAACTTGGCCAGTAACTCTACTGTTAAAATTTTTGCAAACGTAACACTGGATAAATCCAACCTCTTGAACTAGAACTGGACAATCTACTGCCTCCAACTTCATTCTCTTCAGCATCTTGGGACTTACTCCCTTTAGTTTAAGCTTGCCCTTGTCATCCATCATGCCTATGCTACGCAACTCATCTTTCGCTTGGTCAGTAAGCTTGATTGATTTTTCTACTTGCTTGACAGGCACAGTGTATTTTGTTTGTACACTTTCGCTCATTGGTAAGCACAATGCATTAGCAGTATATCACCCTTCCTGAATTGTTCAAATGATTCTACCATAATCTTTCCATATTATGGAAGCGACTAACATATACAAGAGTCAAAAGAACAGTTAATTGGATGCCTAGATACTTTCTTTACTTCTTATAATGGATTGTTCTTTCATAAGATCTTACCGTTCTTATTTTAAACAAGCTTAATATAGAATACGCGATGTCAGGAAATCGAAGCTCTTAGGAATGTTGGTAATATTTGATGTTGAGGGCGTACTTCTTAATGCAGAATACCTACCCGTTTTGTCTCAGATTATGGGTCCAGAAAAAGAGAAGGAAATTTGGCGTATCACTAAACAAGGTATACGAGGAGAGATAAATTGGGAGGAAGGTCTGAAGAAAAGAATTTCTGCACTGAAGGGTATTAGATTCGAAGACGCGAAGAGAATTGCTGAGAGTCTGGAAATTATGCCAGGTGCAAAAGAATTGTGTTTCTCCCTGAAAAAGGCTGGTTGGAGAATGATAGCGGTGTCAGGAGGATTCTCAATAATCACTGATAGACTGAAGGGAGAGTTGGGGTTAGACAAGATATTCTGTAATGAGTTGATATTTGAGGATGGGGTCCTGGTTGGTTTGAAGCTTAACGTAACATCAGACAAGGCTGCTGCAGTTTTACCGGCAATAAGAAACTGGGGAATTGATAAGTCTGAAACAGTAGCGATAGTGGATGGAGCGAATGATTTGAGCCTATTCGATATCGCAGGGTATGCGGTCGGCTTTTGTCCAGTAGAAAGAGTCAAGGAAAGATCTGATGAGGTTTTGGAAATACGAGACCTGTCATTGATGCTGAACTTGTTGGAGAGGAAGTTCGGTAATGCGGTCCTGGCTAGCACCAAGTAGGATATACATGCTGTAAGTAATTATTCTAGATATACTATAATTACTCGATGCAACTAAAGCAGGAAATACGGGTCCTTCCTGTTAGAGTTTTGAGAGATGTCAGGCCAGGAGACAAGTTGTACAGTCTAATCCTGAGATCTTTGGTACACAATAAGATAATTCTTGAAGACGGAGATATAGTTGTCATAGCACAAAAAATAGTTTCTAAAGCGGAAGGTCAAATAGTACGCTTGAGTTCTCTGATTCCATCTTCATTTGCTATTCAATTGGCGAAGCAATACAAGAAAGATCCTCGAACTACTGAATTAGTTTTACGGCAATCTAAGAACATCGTCAAGATCTCCAACGGAGTTATTATTAGTGAAACTAAGCATGGTTTCATATGCGCCAATGCGGGGGTTGATCAAAGTAACATTATGAATAGCGAGGAAACTGCACTATTGCTTCCTGATGATCCTGACGCCTCTGCGAAAAAGATTATGCTCATGTTAAAAGAAAAGACAAATAGAGAGATTGCAGTTATTATAACTGATAGTTTCGGGAGACCGTTTCGGAACGGGCAGACAAATGTAGCAATAGGTATAGCGGGAATTAATCCTATTATGAGCTATGTCGGAAAAAAGGACATGTATGGGAAAAAACTTAAAGTAACTGAGATCGCGGTGGTTGACGAGCTTGCCTCAACTGCGGAGTTAGTAATGGGCAAGTCCAAGGGGATACCTATTGCTGTTATCAGAGGGTTTGATTTTATAAGATCTGAGAATGCATTGATAAATGGGTTGATTCGCGAAAGAGAAAAAGATCTCTTTAGATAATATTAGTGTATTTATTCATAAAATACCGCCATTAGTAGTCTCATAAACGTTTATTATCACGCAAATACAATTTAGGATATAAACGGTATGGATGCTAGTAACACCAAAAATCACCAGGCAAAAACTATAGATGTAAGAGGATTGTTCTGTCCTGAGCCTGTTTTCCGTACTAAGATCGAAATCGAAAAACTTGCTAGCGGCGACATACTCAGGGTATTAGCAGATGATCCTGAATCTGAAGAGGATATTTCTCGCTGGATAAGCAGAACAGGTCATCAGCTTTTGGCTATCAATAAGACAAAAGCGGATCTTGAGTTCACAATAAAGAAGGCAAAATAGAATGGAGAGTGTAGCCAGACAGAATATTATCGAGAGTGTTGGGAATACCCCACTTATCGAGTTAACTTCATTTTCAACTAAGAATATTAAATTTTATGCGAAGTTGGAGTGGTATAATCCATTTGGTTCGGTCAAGGACCGTGCCGCATATTGGATGATTAAGGATGCTGAGAAAAAAGGTATATTGAAAAAGGACAAGAGCGTCATAATTGAACCTACATCTGGTAATACTGGCATAGCTCTTGCAGGCATAGCTATTAGCTTGGGATACCGGGTGGAAATTGTCATCCCAGAGAGAGTAAGTAATGAAACAAAGAAAATTCTTAGAGACCTAGGTGCTACACTTCACGAGACATCGGATGATTTGTGCCCCAGAGTGGGAGCTGGGACGGATCAGAGTATCGCTTTGGCCAAGGCCATTTCAAAACCTAGACCTGATGTATACTATATGCCAAATCAATACGAGAATGATGCCAACTATCTAGCTCACTACGAAAGCACCGGTCCAGAGATTTGGGCGCAGACAAATGGCAAAGTATCTCACTTTTTTACCGGTTGTGGTACAGGGGGTACCATCACTGGTGTCGCCACCTACTTGAAGGAAAAGAAGAAAGATGTCAGAATCATTGCAATTCAGGCCCAACAGAATCATTTGTTGCAAGGTTTAAGGAATTTTCAGGAATCTGCTATGCCTGATTTGTTCAAGAGACGGCAAGGAGTTGTAGACCATTGGATTACGGCGACAAACAAAGATTCATTCAATATGGCACGAGAACTTGCGATACGTGAGAATCTATTAGTCGGACCATCATCAGGATCTGTTATGGCTTCCATGTTAGAATTGGCTGATGGACTCGAGGATGGTGTTTTTGTCGGTCTGTTCGCTGATGACGGCAGAAAATTCAAGAGTCTATACCTCGAACACGGAATTTTTACAACCAGTGAGTATGAAAATCTTATTATTAGTGCAAGGAATCTTCCACACTTAGCTTATCAAAAGAGCAGGTAACTCTAGATGACTTCAGCGCTTATGTTTGCTTTCCGTTAGCCACTTCTCTACATCCAATGCGGCCATACAGCCGAACCCTCCTGCTGTTATCGCTTGCCTATACCTGAAATCGTGAACATCTCCAGCAGCGAATACTCCATCTACACTGGTATTTGTGTGATTCTTTAATACTATGTAGCCTTTGTCGTCCATTTCTATTTGCCCTTTGAAAATTGCAGTGTTCGGTTCATGACCTATCGCAACGAATAAACCTCCAGCTGAAATTTTTTGTTTGCCGCTGTCGTCCACGTTCTTAACGACAATTGCTCTGACTTTTTTATCTCCTTCAATATCAGAAACGACACTGTTCCACAAGAATTCTATCTTCGGATTCTCAAAAGCCTTCTCTTGGAGAATCTTGCTTGCTCTTAGAGAATCCCTGCGATGAACAATTCTGACGGAACGGCCAAATTTCGTTAAGAAGGCGGCCTCTTCCAAGGCCGTGTCCCCGCCCCCAACAACAACAATATCTTCCCCCCTGAAAAAAGGGCCATCACACGTTGCACAATATGATATGCCTCTTCCAGCAAAACTTTCCTCGGCTATTATTCCTAACTTTCTAGGGGTGGCACCAGTGCAGATAATTACTGAATGTGCTTCATAGGTTTCTGAATGAGAAGCAATTTCAAATGGTCTTCGGTTAAAGTCAACGTGAATGACCTCGTCATCTGCAATTAATGAGCCAAACCTTTCTGCCTGCTGTCGCATATTCATCATAAGTTCTGGTCCAAAAATTCCGTTTGGGAAGCCTGGGTAATTCTCTACTTCGCTTGTGGTCATTAGCTGACCCCCAGGTAGCGACCCAGAGATTATTCTTGTCCTGAGCTTTGCACGTGATGTATATATTCCGGCGGTATATCCTGCAGGTCCAGAACCGATAATAACTACATCATAGAGCTGCGAAGGTTTTGGTATAATAGATTCAGTGTCGTCGACACTATAGGATAGCATATGAACTAACTACGATCTACAGCTATGCCACCTGTTAATAATTTGTTCGGAAAGCAAGTAATTCCCTGAAATATGGGATACTTCCCTGTTCGACATGTGAAAAATTCAATAATGAAAAAGGCCTCTAAAGTAGAGGGGGAACTTTGCTTATCTCTTGAATCTTGGTTTGTACTACCTCAGCTGCTCTATTACCCGATAGTAACATCGAACCAAATGTAGGACCCATTCTAGGCAGACCAAAGGTTTCTGTTACAGACATTCCGGCTGCGATTAAACCCGGGAACACTTCACCAGTCTTGCTAACTACTTCATCCTCTCCCCCGTCAACCCACATTGGGTCCATCCCTTTCCATTTTACATATCCCCTATCCATAAGTCGCTTTACGGCAACCGAATCATGGCCTGATGAGTCTATAACAATCTTGCTTTCCAGGGCAACTGGGTCCACACATGTAATATTTCGTGGCAACGCCGAAACAGGCATCCAATTTACAACAACGCCTCCAACTCTGCCATTCTTCAATACTAGATCTTCAAACTTGGTGAGCTGCAAGAATCTGACCCCAGCGTCGCAGGCGGCAGCAATTAATTTCGAACAAGCATGCGGACCCCAAGTTGCATATAGGCCGTCGCCCATTTTACGATACGGTACACCCAACTCATCCCAAATCCTTTGGGCAGGGGAACGAACAGTAACTGGATTCATCATGTAACCTCCAACCCAATAGCCTCCCCCAAGATAATTATTTTGTTCCACTATCAGGGTCTTTAACCCGCTGCTAGCAGTTTTACGTCCTGCAGTTAAACCCGCTGGACCTGCCCCGATTATGATTACGTCAGAATCTGCATATTCCTGAATGGTTTCATTAAACATCGATGCTATGCTTTTGGTGATTTCCTTCTCGGAAATCTCTGCAAACGTCTTGTCCATGTTTAAGCTATTGTTATGACCCTGTATAATACATTATCCCGGCCCTAGGGCTGGAGTGGTGATTAGTACTTGAAAATTCTAATCAGTAGCACGAAGATATTTCAGGAAATATATAGCAGCTGTCTTAGTCGCCTAACCTTGACAGGTTACACTGAATGGAAAATAAGAATTTAACATTAGCCCTGTTCACTTGCAGATCTTGAAATAATATTTCCACGAATCTTGACATCAATATCTGAAAGTAGACTAATAATGTCTGTCTTATGCGAGTTCAGATATTCTTGACCCTTGTCTTTCAATCGTATATCGAAAAGTCTTAGATCCCTGTGTTCTTCGAAAAATTGTTCTACCATCGCGTTACCGTGCTGCGCGGGACTTATTAATTTCTCCAAAGCTTCAATCGTTAACTGGAGTTCACCTTTATCAACAGAAATTTTTGCGTTGCCAATAAGTTCACTTATATCTTTAAGTTCCTGAAGCGGAGCAGATATTGTCTTGCTTCCCTTAAGGAAGCTTGTACGTTTGGCGTATCCAACCTTGTCTGCAATCTCTCTGGCCATTTCATAATACTCTTCCTTACTTGTAAGGCCCTTTTTTTCTCTTCTTATTAATAGACCCTTCATAGTCAATCTCATTGCCGCCTCCTCTACGTCCTGTCTGTCCATGCCAGTAATCCAAACAATCTTGCCAACATAATTGTAGCCCTGTCTGATTGATTCCAAGACCACAACCTCAATAATTCTCCTGAATCCCTCCTCTGCTCTGGCACTTTCAAAATCCCTATCTCTGACGGATTTTTTTGCATAGTTGATGTCGATTTCTATGGATCTCTTTAGGGCTTCTAAACCCTCGTCAATTCTTCCGCTCAGTACAAGGTAGCATGCGTAATTATACCAAACCATTGCTTCATTGGGATTAACATCTATTGCCTTTTCACATGAAGCAATTGCCTTATCGTAGTTTCTTAATCTATAATATGCCAAACCTTTTAAATTCCAGGGTTCTACATTGTTGATATCGATCTCTAGTGCCTTATCATATGACGTGATCGCGCTATTGTATTCTCCAAGGTGAAAGTGGGAGTATCCTTTTTTAATCCAGGCGTCCACATATTTAGAATCCAGCCGCAAGGCCAATTCGAAACTACGGACCGCATCCTCGAATTTTTCATTCGACATGCTGTTGATTCCTTTCTTATAAAGGTCGTATTTCTGGAAGTCGCGCTGATCCAATATCTTCTCTTCAGGGATTGAACCAGAGGAAGTATTATCTTCCCGGCGCTTAGTTTTTCTTCCGAGAAATATGCCCATAATCAAATTTGTCTTCCTCGAAGATAAATAGATTTGGATAATATGGAATCATTTGGAAAAAGGTAATTTTTTGTGTTTGCAAGCTTGACAAATAGTATATTTTGCATGGAACGAGGTTGACATATTATTTCCATAGAATAACACCATTTCAAGATTAATCTAGCCTATTGTGGAAGATACCTATGGCATCATGATCACGGGTCAAGGTTCAGATAAAACCTTCATGTTACTATCAATAGTAAATTCCACATGTACTAATGCAGAATAATTTCTTGAGGAAGTAAAAATTGGACAAAAAGGCTAATTGCATACAAACCTGCCAGTAAGATGCCTACTTTAAGACCTATTTCCTTCTTAAAAAGGGGGACAAGAGCGATAATAGTAACAGTCGTAACTAGAATCAACTGGTAAGCTAGCACTGTAGTAAGTTCAATATTTGTGTAGAACCCACCGTGGTACATCGCCCCGAATACTGCCACGGCTAAAAGCAATGTATTATTCAGAATTTTAGATCCGAGTACGTTTGCAATAGCTATCGAAGCCCCCGCCGCGCCTTTCCGTGCCAGAATCATCATAGAGATTTTTTCTGGCATCTCACCTGCAATGGGACTTATCATGACAGCAAGTATTATGGCTGATATTCCTACCTCCAGTGAAAAACCTTGCATAGAATGGATAAATGGCCCTGCTCCTACTACGATTCCAATCGTCCCTGCGGCAAACGCCAACACTGACTTAAGCATCCCCTCATCAAAGGTTTTTCTTGAAACTCCAGAACCATTAACTTCTAATATTTGATGTTTAATTTCCGATTTACTTACTTCAGGGGTAATTTGCAAAGACTCTCTTTTCCTTTCGTTTTTCATTTCTATAAATGCCAAAACAATATAAGTTAAGAAAAGGGCAGAAAAGACAAATCCGTCGAGAAAATTATATCCGTTGATAAATAGGGCTGCACTTATAATTGCAGTAGCTAACAGGAATATCTTGTCAAGTTTGAACATTCCTACAGGGATACCTTTCATTGGGGCTTTGGATAGACGAGTCGTAGCTATAAGTAGCATTATAGCTAGTCCCAAAGTCATCATTAGTAGATTACTGCCTAATCCCGCTCCTATCGCAATTCCGTAAAAGCCATCGGCCGCAGCGTAAATAACAATAGCGATTTCTGGAAGGGTAGTGGCTATACTTAAAAGTGTTCTTCCAATAAATTTCGCTCCATACCTCATCGAAAGATGTTCGGCGCCATAGGAAAGAATCCAGCTTGAGATTATCAGCTCGCCGAGCCAGAGCAACATAGTAAGGAGATTGTTCTCGGCCAAAACGTAACACCATTCTTCTTGACATAATATAATACTATAGAAATACAGGCAGGGCAGAAAAAAGTCTAGGGATCTGTCAAATCTGACACCTTAAACATGGGAGGCTTTGAATATGCGTGTCTTTGGCAAATCTCTCATCTTAACACTATGATCGTTGATGAGATTGGATTGTAGCGACTTCTATTAGAATTCCTGGCTACTTGGTGCCTCGGACCATTAGTAATAGTGATAGTGATATGTATTATTCTTACGCTAGACATCACAAAAAATATGAACGAAATCAGTTACGATTCCGCAATTTGGTAACGGAATAATTATGCATGACAAATTGACTTGAATTATTTATCTAGTAGAGAAATCTAGGTCGAGGTCGATTCATCGAAAAGCTTTGTAAACGCGTCAAGTCAACGTCCTGGTGATTCAAGGGATATTTGCATTTAATACATCTTAGGCGGCCATAATCTTTGTTACGTTTAGTTTCGTATTGACCCCTTTCAAAGAAATGAAGCTTATAAAAGTCTATGCCCTATACCGGAGAATCGATTAGAAAAATGAGACAAGGATATTAAAATATTCATAGGCTTGATATGTTGTTATTCTTAAAGCGGACCGAACATATAATGATCGTATAAACCAAAACCTACTATAAATTCGGGCTTGGGTTGCGAAGTTAGCCAAATCATTGCAGCCGGGACGGCAGCACATACGATAATTGTCAAAATGATTAGCCAGACTGCTGTCATTTTTTCAGCCATGACTCGTTTGTCACAAGTTCATTATTTAAAGTTTGTATTATTACAACATTATCTGGTTTGTCTAATTCTAGACAAGAATCTCGATCTACTAACTAAATAGAAGCGAACTTGGTTAACCCAATATTTAAGTCCAATATGGACCGCTAGCAGGCACTCTATCGTGCCTACCTTAACGCATTTTTGATTGGGTTTGGGTATATGGCCAAGATATTATAAAATATCCAACATATTAATCAAGTTTCACTTATTAATTGCTCTGAATTAATATAATTTCGTATACTAGAATTATAAATGAGTTCATTCTTTTTTTCTTAGCTGCAGGATGAGATTACTCGAATACCAGGGAAAAGAACTTTTCCTTCAATATGGAATTCCTACTCCTAGATCAGCCCTGGCGGCTTCATTGAGCGAGGTAGAAAAGTTGTCTTCTAAATTTGAATTCCCTCTGATTCTAAAGTCGCAGGTTGCTGTAGGAGGCAGGGGGAAAGCTGGGGCAATAGTTAAATGCGATACTCCAAGTGAAGTAGCCTCGAAATTCACGGAACTAATCAATAAGAAGATTAAAGGAGAATTGCCTCAATCAATATTGGTGGAGCAGGCTGTCGACATTAAGCAGGAGCTATATATTTCCCTCTTTTTAAATCGAGGTAGGAGAATCTACTCGCTTATCTGCTCGGCTGAGGGGGGAGTTGAAATAGAAAGTGTTAAAAATAAACTCATTATAGATGTTCCATCCTCAGGCGTACCTCTCCCTCTAGCAACGGAAGCAGCGTTGAAACTTGGCCTGCAGGGTCGGACCGCTGAGTCCTTTAAAGCTTTTGTAATAAACCTATCAAGATTCGTTTTTGAAAAAGATGCGGAATTGGCAGAGATCAATCCTGCCGTCGTTCTTAGAGATGCATCGTTAATGGCACTAGACGCAAAGGTCATTATCGATGATAATGCTTTGTTTAGACATCCTGAACTTAAGAAATATCAGTACATGTCGGAGACGGAAAAGCAGGCCAAAGAAGGAGGTTTCTCCTTTGTTGAGTTAGATGGAGATATAGCCATAATCGGCAATGGAGCGGGACTTGTAATGTCTACCCTTGATATGGTATCAGACCAAGGAGGGAGGGCAGGTTGCTTTCTAGACTTTGGCGGGAGTGCTACAGCTGAAACGATATTTTATTCCCTGAAAGTAGTTAGTAAAATAAAGAGGATTCGTGCTATTCTGATTAACTTGTTCGGAGGAATAGTAAAAACCAACATGGTAGCAGAAGGCATACTTAGGGCGTATCGTGAGGGTGTCATAGAAGTTCCTACATTTGCTAGAATAACTGGGGCAGAGGCTAGCCAGGCAAAAGATATGCTAAAAGATAGCAATGCCAATATGTATGATACTGTAGAACAGGCCATCCAGGGGTTACTCGAAGAACTGTCAAAAAAGGAGGAGATTTATGGCAAGTCAGTTTGATCTTATGAACATTTTGGTAGGGCAAGAAACAGACAAAAATTACCGCAAAAAACCAGTGATTGTTCAAGGAATGACGGGGAGCTTTGGATCTATCCATACTCAATTGATGCGGGACTACGGTACAAACATAACGGCCGGCGTAACACCTGGGAAAGGTGGGCAGGAATTTGATGGAATCCCCATTTACAACGGGATGGGCGAAGCTGTAAAACAAACAGGTGCCTCTATATCTGTCATTTTTGTTCCAGCTTCAAACTTTTTGAGAGCGGCAATTGAAGCATTAGATAACGGGATAAAACTGTTAGTAGCGATTCCAGAACACGTTCCGGTTATAGATTCCCTGAAGTTAATAGAATACGCGAAGCTCAAAAATGCTCGAATCATTGGTCCAAACACGCCAGGCATTATAGTTCCGGAGGTTATAAAAATCGGAATTATGCCAGCTCAACCGTTCAAAACAGGTAACGTGGTATTATTGTCCCGGAGTGGCACTTTAATGTATGAGCTAGCATACAGCTTGTCGAAGGCGAACTTTGGTCAGAAGCTCTGCATGGGTATTGGAGGTGACCCTGTTAACGGCACAAATCTTATCGAATGCTTTGATATAATTAGAGGAATAAATGATGTCGAATGTATTGTAGTTGTAGGTGAAATTGGTGGTGATGCAGAGGAGCTGTTAGCAGAGTATATTCTGGAAACTTCATATCCAAAACCAGTCATAGGATATATTGCAGGAAGGTCAGCACCTAAAGAAAAGAGAATGGGTCACGCAGGTGCTATCATCTATGGCAATTATGGCTCCGCTGAATCAAAAATGGCTAGTTTTTTCAAGTCGGATGTTCCGGTAGCAAAAACACCATCAGAGGTTCCTATTCTGTTGTCCCAAAGGCTAAAGAAGTAGTTAGAGAGTACCATCCTATTTTTATTGAAACGAATTGGAATTAAGTCAATAGAAATCACATGAATAATGTAGCTACGGAATCAAGATTCTGCGATCGATGTATGACAAAGACGATCCACAGTATAATGGAAGACGAGGATGTTATTTATACATACAAAAGAAGGAAGCTGTATTGTTGTTCGATATGCGGACAAAAGTCTTACAAGCGCGGGTTAAGGCCAAGCGCAGAATCAGTGTACTAAAATAAACGTCATTCCAAAGGATAATGTTGGAAGATATCTGTTCAGAAATTACGATGCTCAAGAGAAACTACATGGCTAATTTTTCGCCAGTAAACTATGTCACAGAAATCATACCTTGCCAACAGTCAAGAAATTTGAATATTGGGCAGAGCATTCTTGACAAACTGAATTTGTTTGCGCAAAATAATCCCATTTATCTTAGACAAATTGATATTATGATGGATGGGGTACTATGCAAATCATACGAAGGGGATATCACCAACTATTGGCTTAGTAGCAAGAAGTACGATACATCTTATCAACCATTTTACCCGACTTGGGTCTTGTCCGCTTTTGCCTTGGCTTTTATTTCTAAAGAATTGGGATATACCGAATTGGTTGATGTCGGTTCAGGAGATGGAAGGATAGCATATTGTTCGACTATCTTGGGATTAAGGTCTATAAGCATCGAGATCGATACTAATTTGAGCGTACTTCAACACGACGTCGTCTCTTCAACAGGCGTCGAGTTCAAGATCCTTAACATAGACGCGACTAGCTTCAACTATAATTCTCTCGACCTATCAAATCCGGTCTTTTTCATATCTGGCTTACCCGAACAAGGAGATATATTGGCAAGAGATGTATTAACAAAGGCAAGGGATCTTCATGACACAAAAGTCAAACCTGGCTTTAATTTCATGGGGACTCATGTGCTGAGAAAATACGCGGCTGATAGGAACTTATGGGGCTGGGGAAATATCATAGAGGCCTACGGATTGAATATTGTCGGCAATGTCACTCTCCCCACATTGTGGACTAACGACCAAGAACTTGATACTGCTTATATATTTGCTCAAATGGCTTAGGGGTGGTTCTATGAGATATATGCTATTTCTACAAAATTCGTTTTACCAACCAAAAGATAGTTTGTGGCTAAAAAATAAGGCCAGAGAACTATCTTCAACAAGCGGAATAGCCATCAGAGACGCAAGAGTATCTAGGTTCCACATTGAATATGATATAAGCATACCAGATTACGATAAAATCGTCAAGGTTGCACATATGTTCCGTGACATTGGCGACTATTCAAGTTCATACCATGTCATAGAAAAAAGAAGGGAAAAGTTAGAGGCGATTTCTGAGGCGAAAAGTTACTTTAACGAAGAGAAATATTGGATTGCTCATGAAATACTTGAATCTATATGGAAAGAATCCACAGGAGTCGAAAAGGAGCTAATAGGCGGCATTATTCTAATCTGTGCAGCCTATGTACATTACCAGAAGGCCGAAGAGGAGATCTGCATTTCTATCCTTGGACGTGCTCTCAAGAAACTCAGTAATGCCCGAGGGAAATACTATGATATTGATGTAGACAAAATAAAAGACCGAATTTGTGACATCATAGCTAATGGCAAAGTCACAGTTTTTAGGATCTGAGGGAATACATCACAGAAGCCTTAACAGAAAGTATTGTCTCATCCAAGGTGCATTTTGTTTGACTCAAGGTCCAGATGCCTATTTATAGTATCTTATGTGACTAGATTGTCAAACAAGTTTTCATACGCAACAAATAAAGGTGATGTTGTAAAATCTCAATCGACCGATGACAGTGGAATTAAAAGTACATCCATCCTTTTTCAGGGAATTTGCTACCAAGACTTGGGTTTCGCCAAATGAAATTGTAAAGGAATTAATAGAAAACGCTTTTGATGAGGATGCTACCAAAGTTCTAATCACAGTCCTAAAGGACGGATCTATCTTGATAGAAGATGACGCGGGAATGGATGCGGTTGGGATGGAAAAATTCTTGTTTCTTGGATCACCTCATAAGAAGTATGATTCGATTTCTCCTAGGCTTCGGAGAGTAAGAACTGGTAGGTATGGCACAGGAAGGTTATCATTTCTGACATCTTTTCAGAATATGAAGATACGAACAAAGCGTGACGCCTTCCATAAATCACTCCTACTGGAAGCGTCAGTACTAGATAGGCTTTTTACTGGCAATACCCCCCTTAATGAAATTAATGAATCCCAGCTAAGAAGAAATGGGACAGAATTGTTTCTGAAGGGCGCGAAATTACTAGTTGACCCAACCAAATTGTCGAAAGAAATTCGTAAGTTGGCAATTTTAAGGCAGCCCTTATTTCAAGTTTTCATCAAGTCATCTGATACCTATACAGAATGGGATTTCATGGGGGCTGAGGATATAAAGGCACCTGATATTCAAGGCCATAGACTTGGTATCAACCTAGACAGTGGGAAGATCATGGGAGAGATAATCATTGCCAAGAGACCTCTCTCAGACGATGAAAACGGGATTGCTATCATGGTTGGGAATCATGTAGTAACGAGAAGTTCATTTGGATTTGGGAACAAGCTCAAAAGGGTGACTGGATTCGTTAGATGTGATTCATTAACGTCAAGATTTGCTGATAAGTCGGCCTTAATAGAGGATGAAGAATATTCCAAATTCTTCCAGAGTATGCAGAATTTCATATCAGATACCGTACTTCCAAGTTTAAGCGAATACGAGGACGTCTTGATAACAAGGGAGGAATCAAGAATCTACAAAGAGATAGATAAGGTGCTTGGCCAGGCAATAGTAGAGAACATAGAAACGGAAGAAGTAGAGGGCTACGAAACCATTGAGGTCAAAGAACATGGAGTAAGAGGGCGAGCTCAAACCACCAATAATTTGAAACGTTCTCAGAAAAGCCTTGGAGCTGGCGTTACTTCTCCAGTGGATTCCACTCTAATTCCTAATTATATGGGGAGTACCATGCCGTCAGATATGGTTGAAGAGGGTGGAAATCAGATTATTTCAGAAACTAATGCCGACCGAATATCAATGCAAAACCCATCGGACAGCCATCAAAATTTGGTTACGACCGAAAATCTTCCTGGCACGCCTCAACCAAGTCCATCTGATTTCGATACAATTGGCAATGCACAATCTCCTCTGATTATTACAACCAGCAAAGTTAGACGACCCGTTCTAAAAAAAACATTTGCACTAAGAAAGGTTGGCTATAAGGTAATCCCATATGAAGACGACTCCGATTCGAGATACAGTTTTACTAATGAAAACGTCGTGTTTGTGAATAAGGCAAATTCTACATATACTGCAGAAGCGACAAGAGGTGATGAATTCTTGCTAAGACATATCATAGGAATTGTGGCCGAGGCAATCGCAGAATCAAAACATCCAGAAGGAAAAAACGCGTTGGAGCTTCAAAATAGACTGGTAGCTGAAGCAATTAGAATACATGATAACACCGTGAATAAGAAATAAGAACTTTATAATCTGGATATTAAAACCCCACGTTAATCATATTGAATTGGGAACCTTTCGTTTAAATTGGATCGCCATAAATATAATGAGTACTCTGCAATGATTTGTAAACGGTCTTGCGAGCTGAATGGAACCATCAATCCAATATATTCCTTTTTAGAAAAGACTAAATGAGATTGAATATAGAACAGGTGTAAGATATGGCATTTCAATTTTTTCCAGGGGCAACCGCAATAGGTATTTCTTATAAAGAGGGAATTATTCTCGCTGCAGAAAAACGTGTATCTTATGGAAATTTCGTTGTAAATAAGAATACCAAGAAAATATTTCCGGTAACTGAACATGTCGGTGCAGCCTGTGCCGGAATGATCGCAGATATGCAAGTTTTAGTTAGACAGGTTACTGCTCTTGCTAAAATTAGGAAGCTCGAAACTAAGAGGATTGTTGCTACTAACTCTATCGCGAAATTGATGTCTGTAATCATGTTCGAAAGGCGGTTTTTTCCGCTATTAACACAAGTGGTAGTTGGTGGTACCGAATACAAACCGCAAATATACACATTAGATCCTCTTGGCTCGGTACTCCCTGATGATTACGCCTCGGTGGGCTCAGGAGCCGAAATGGCGCTAGGTGTAATGGATGCAGAATATAGCCAAGATCTGTCTGAAGATAAAGCTAGGAATCTAGTAATCAAGGCGATGAAATCATCTATACAACGAGATTCGTCAAGTGGAGACGGGATAGATATCTTAACAATAAACCGTAGTAACTTGCGCGAAGAAATGTTGCCCGTTAAATAGAATGCTAGGCTCAAGGAAGTACCAGTGGGCGAGGAGCAGACGGGCTGTGTGACAGTTCACTAGAATAGCGATTCTTAATAGATATCATTTCTGATTCTGAATTTTTATCTAAGAATCAACATGCTTACATTTTGACTATAGTTTTGGACGAAATTATGATTTCTAGTTCTTGTCCAATCCAAACATTTGGAAATAAACTAATTACATCTAAAATTGCATCAAGCGTGTAGAGGACAAGCCTATATCATCATGCTTGCAGTTTTTTTAGTCCCAACACAGTCGTAGAAAACATTGCTTTTACATGTCTTCAGCATGGCAAAATATCTAGAAATAGGAGCCTCTAGGAATTCAGTTTTGTATGTCAATTTATATATTTAGTACTAGCGCATCTATGACTATAGATGGATGCGAGGAACATTGGTTTGCGAAATATTGAGGTGGCAGATACCAAGATTTGTTCTATTGATGGTAACAATGGTAAATTAATTTATCGGGGATATGATATTCTCGACCTTGTCAATCATTCAACGTTTGAAGAAACTTCTTACCTCCTGCTCTTCGGCGAGCTACCACGTAATAATGAGCTAGATATATTTTCTAAAAAACTCCGAGAAGCAAGACAGATCCCCCAACGGCTAATAATGAGCCTTAAAAATCGGCTGCCAAGTGCGATGCCAATGGACGTGCTCCAATCAAGTGTCTGTGAACTGGCAGACTATGATCCAAATCTTGATGATGACACAAAGGATGCTAACCTTAACCGTGCTATTAATTTGATATCCAAGATTCCGTCAATAGTAGCAGCATGGGATCGTATCAGAAATCACAAAGAAATAGTGCCGGCGACAGAGGAGGAATCGCATGCCTCTAATTTCCTACATATGTTGAGAGGAAAAAAGCCACCTGCTCAGGAGGCAAAAATTCTTGATATATGTCTCATTTTACATGCTGAACACAGTTTCAACGCGTCCACATTTGCTGCAAGAGAGATTGCATCTACAAGGGCCCATATGTATTCGTGCACTGGAGGGGCGATTGGAGCTCTTTCTGGCGAATTGCATGGCGGTGCCAATGTCCAGGTAATGAAGATGCTTCTTGATATCAACGAACCAAAAAACGTTGAGAAATGGGTAAAAAATCACCTCGACGCAGGAGATCGGATTATGGGAATGGGGCACGCCGTCTATAAAACTACGGATCCTCGATCTGAAGTACTTTCAAGACTGTCTAAGATCATGTCAAACCAGAAGAAAACCAGGTGGTTTGAAATTACTGAGAAAATTGAGAGAATTACCGAGAAATATATGATGGAAGAAAAAAAGCAAGCAATCTACCCTAATGTTGATCTCTATAGTGCGTCGCTCTATCATGATATGGATATACCTATGGACCTTAATACGCCCATTTTCGCAATTTCTAGAATTGCAGGCTGGTCATCGCACATAATTGAAGAAAAATTCGCAGAAGCCGCACCTAAGCCAGCACTATATAGGCCAAAGGCACTATATGTAGGAAGATATTGCGGGCCAATGGGTTGTGAATATGTACCCATGGAAGCCCGAGCAGCATCAGAGAAATTTATTGATAGCACAAGCCGTACTTGAAAACTTTTAAGGTCGGACATGAAGAAATCAATACTTTCTAAAAAGGAAAGTTCAGTGATAAAGGACATTATTCGGAAAAACTGGCCACCTAGTGCTCACAATTTTGATAACGAAAAAAACTTCATATCCTATGAAATAGACAAAGGTCAGCGGATAATTTGCACTAAGGCCTTCACCGCGGTACAGATTGATAGCGAGACCATAGTTCCCTTTTTAGGAACCGTGCAAATTCTTACTGCTTTTCCAACGGTAGTAGTAGATATGGGAGCAATAAGATTTGTTTGCAATGGTGCCAAGATAATGCGGCCAGGGATCACAAAATTCGACAACTTTTCGAAAGGCGATTTTGTGATAGTTAAAGACGAGAAATACTCAAAGATCCTTGCAATAGGTAGAGCACTCGAGGATAGTATGATAGCATCCCATAGCACTAAAGGTTATGTTCTAGATAACCTGCACTATGTGGGCGATGCATTTTGGGAATCCTATAAGGAGATAGATCCCAAACCCTGAATATCCAGAATCGTATACCAGACTTTGTATGTTCAGACTAGGCTAGGAAAAAATATACTTACTCATAGATTTTACTCCAATATTAGTAAATAGGATTTACTTTGTGATTATTCCAATTAATTAGAAAAT
>JAATVT010000057.1 GCA_014523685.1 Nitrososphaerales archaeon TH5893 | reverse complement strand
TATTTCCTTGCTTTACTCCTAGCGTAGCTTACATGTTTATGTTTAGCTTTGTGACCAGAGTATCGCTTGAATTTCATCCTTCTGAAGGAATCCTCGTCTGCTATGAAAACTTTCGTCCCAATGATCCCAGTTAATTTCTCTCGGCTCGGGAGTACAGAGGCGTAAGGAGAAAATACAGGTCCAAAAATCTCTTGAATCTTCCCGATTCTTAATCCTGATGAATCGACTAATAACATACCAGTTGATTTTTTCTCACCGGCATCAGCATTGACTTTTACAATAATCCTGCCGCTCCTTGCCACGTGCAAAACTTTACCTAATTCTTCCATGGCACATATCGTGGGTGAAGCCCAAATATCAATGCGATCATTTAATGTCTAGCCCAATTTGTTCTGTTTTTCAGCATTCTATGTGCAAGTGTGATTATCAGTTTGTTTTTCTTACGAGAGTCATTTTTTGGAAGTGCGATATAACCAGACTTTACGAATGCCCTTCTTGGGTATCGTGCTCCGTCGTTAATCTGATCACTTTTGGGATCAAATCCAGACTCTTTGGCTGCACTTATTAGGTCAGATAAAGTCGGATCAAATATTGCCTGTTCCTTCTTAATCCTCCGACCCTTCGCCCTAGTAAGATTCTTGTTGAAATAGTCCAGCCATAGGATTACATAATCGTAGTCCTTCAATGGTAAGGTTTGTTTTATGTCATAATAAATATATTTTTTTAGGTTTTACTTTATTCACTTATTTAGTATGACATTCCACCAATCAGGGTAAGCAGGTCGTGTTATCGCCTACATCTAATCCCCGGACAACAGACGTAGTAACAATATAGTCATCAAATCGGTAAGTGAATTTGAGAACCAGTGAACCTTCTGCGCCCACAAGAATATTAATGGAAATTATAATCATTTTAAGTTGTTTGAACCTTAGCAAGAGCAATGTCACAGATCCACGGGCGGTTAAAATACACATGTTTAGTCCAAGTAATAGAAGAATCTGTACCATATTGGGGAAAGACGAGGAGTACTGGACTGAACCTGATTTGGATTTTTGCAGCTGCAAGAATTATTTCTACAAGTCCCTTTCGTCTGGAAAACCATGTTACCATCTGACCAGTACTGTCCAATCTATCAAGGAAAAAACGTTCACAGCTTTAGAATTTGAAGACAACGAATATGATCAATTTATCAGAGCAATAATACATGATTCATTCAATAACGTGCTTAGACTATAACAGGATATCAACCCAGTTGAATTTTTTTGACCCTTTGACATGTACTACATCGCTATCTTGATAATCGGCCTCTAAGTTTTTCTGCCCCTTTTTTTCCGATATCGCTATAGAAACTCGAACCATATTTTTCCTTAACAATGGCACCACCTTTCTCACCTATTTGTCTGTAAAACTCTATGCCGTACTTCTCCTTTACCGAATGGCCTCCCCTCCCACCTATGGATTGATAAAACGAGGTACCGTACTCAGCTTTTACCACCTCTCCCCCTTTTTTACCTGCTGTCCTCAATCCTTCCGTATTGAGTGCTCGAGCACTTCCTCCTGCCTTAGCCACTCTAGACCTGGTAATCGCGTCTGCCGCCGCCAGTCCACGAGTATGATGCGGAGCTGTCCCACCCTGCTTGGCTACTCGTTCGCGAGTGTTTCCTGTTGCCGAGGCAAGTCCGCGTTTGGATCGCGTCTTGCCTTCTAATTCAGCCATATAATTAACATAGTAACCTCAAATAAAAGGACATCATCACACTACTAGTTTTTTTCAGATTTCAAACAGTTTATTATTAAGAAATTCGAACTAGTGTTCTTGCATCCTATTGGAAGGAAAAAAAATCTTTTAATAATAGGTTCTGGCGGCAGGGAACACGCATTAGGATGGAAGCTGTATCAGAGCGACTGCATCAAAGAAATCTTCTACTCTCCGGGGAATGGTGGGACTGAGAGGAATATCCCGATCGACTATTCAAACTTTGATAAAATAATGAAGTTTGCTGCAGGAAATAATTGCGAAACCATTGTTGGACCTGAAAGTCCATTGGCAGAAGGTATTGTAGATGAATTCATGAAAAGAGGTTTGAGGATTTTTGGTCCGGTAAAAGCAGCAGCAAAGCTGGAATCAAGTAAGGTGTTCAGCAAGCAATTTATGAAGAGGGAAGGAATAAGGACAGCTCCTTTTGCTGTATTTTCTTCTTATAGAGATGCCGAAGATTATGTGAAATCTCAGGCAGAGGGGCTCGTAATTAAGGCCGATGGTTTGGCTTCAGGCAAAGGAGTCATTGTTTGTAGAACTCAGCAACAAGCCGTACAAGCTCTACGCGTCATGATGCTAGATAAGAAATTCGCCGATGCCGGTAATAAAGTCGTCGTTGAAAAAAGACTAACTGGGAAAGAGGTATCATATATAGCTATTTGTGACGGAATCTCGTTCGTACCTCTCGCGACTAGCAGGGACCACAAACGAGCACACGACAATGATAAAGGGGCAAATACAGGGGGTATGGGCTCATACTCTCCAGTACATGCGGTCGACAGAAAATTGGAGGCTCAGATAAATAATGACATAATAGAGCCGACAATCAGAGGTATGAAACATTTGGGATCCCCCTTTACTGGATTTTTGTATGCCGGTTTGATGCTAGATGGTCAAAATGGACTCCCTTACGTCCTAGAGTTCAATGTCAGAATGGGTGACCCAGAATGTCAGGCACTTATGGTTAGGATGAAGTCGGACCTTTACCCTTACTTAGAAGCTGCGATAGACAGGAAACTCGACCATATGCCACCTATTAAGTGGAATAAAGAATCCGCTGTTTGTGTAGTCATGGCTTCAAAGGGATATCCCGGGAAACATAAAAGAGGCCAAGAAATTTACGGATTGAATTTCTATTCCTCAAAAAATGTTTCAATTTTTCATGCAGGAACAAGGAAGGAATCGACAGGCCGCCTCCTTACCGCAGGAGGACGAGTTTTAAGTGTTACGGCAACTGGACAAGACCTTGATTCAGCGAGAAAAAAAGCGTACAATACCGTTCGAAATTTAGGTTGGGGTCATGGGGAAGAACATTATAGGACTGACATAGGGCTGTCAGCTGTATAACGGTTAGGAAGGCTTACTCTTAAACTTGAAGTCCACGAATCCTGTTTCTGTCGATAAAGCATCTATCGCCCGGTCTAGAGGCGTTCGAGGTAAATTATAGGGTACTAATTGAAACTCGTACCCAAGACCCAATGAAAACGAAACTTTCGCCGTCCTAAGATACTCGTCAAAATATCCTCGCCCATAACCTATTCTCGAGCCCTGATTATCAAATCCGATACCTGGAACTATGAGTAAATCTATCCTATTAACTCGCTTTCCAATTTTAAGCGGTTCCTTCACCCCAAGTTTGCCCAAAACCAGCTCCTCTTCATTGAAAATCTTATCGTATAGCTGATAGAATTTTATCTTTTCTGATTCAATTTTAGGCAAGGCTACTTTTTTACCAGTACTGATCGCGTTTCGTATTATCTCCTCCGTCCTTACTTCAGTTCCTATAGGTAAATACACTCCCACGATATCAGATCTCAAGAATTGTTGCGAATTGAGAACATGAAGCTGGATGAATTGGCTTTTTTCGTAAATCTCGCTTGACGATAACTTGTTTCGTCTTTCCAACAACGATTTTCTGATTCTACTTTTTTCAGCCGCTATGTTGGTC
Source organism: Nitrososphaerales archaeon TH5893 (assembly GCA_014523685.1). GTDB lineage: Archaea > Thermoproteota > Nitrososphaeria > Nitrososphaerales > Nitrososphaeraceae > TH5893. The sequence continues at coordinate 6,512 of JAATVT010000057.1, read as the reverse complement.
ATATATCGACATATTTCCGATTCCAACGGCTGAAAATGCGGCGGATACAGTATTTCTAAGCAGGATGGCCACTGTCATGGGTCCAACGCCTCCCGGCACGGGAGTAATCCACGAGGCCTTGGTCCGGACAGAATCAAAGTCAACATCGCCACATATTTTCCCCTTGAATCTGCTAATTCCGACATCAATTATTACAGCCCCTGGCTTAACCATATCGCCAGATAGAGTAAAATGTTCGCGATTTCCAACTGCGCTTATTATCATTTCTGATCTGTTCAGTTTCTCCTCCAGCTTTTTAGATTTCGAATGGCAGACCGTCACAGTTGAACCCCTCTCGAGGAGCAAACAAGCTAGTGGCTTGCCAACAAGACTACTCCTATTAATAATAAGTACATCCATTCCTACCACATTGATTTTATAAAAATCCAGTAATTCTAAAATTCCCGTGGGGGTACATGGCGTAATGGCAGGCTTTCCCTTCATTAGCATCCCAGAATTGAAAGGAGTTAGACCATCCACATCTTTTAAGGGGTAGAGCTTGTTAATGATAACATTCTGATCTATATGCTTAGGAAGGGGAAGCTGCACCAGCACTCCATGGACGTTGCTATCAGAATTAAGACCAGAAATTACCTGCAATAGTTCTTCCTGACTTAGCGTCTCGTTGAACCTTAAATCTTTCGTAGAAATCCCTACATCATGGGCGGCTTTCTGTTTCTTGTTGATGTACGTGATTGAAGATGGGTTTTCGCCCACCAGAATTGTACAAAGACAGGGCTTCACTCCCTTACGAGCTAAGCTTTCGACTTGCACTTTAACCTGTTCTTGTATGCCTGCAGCCACTGATAGGCCATCGATTATTTTTGCAATCATTTTACTAGAATTCGGTTCTTAAATGCTGGTCGATAATGTAGCTTGCATATACCGTTTTCACTAGAGTTCTAAGAACAACAACATTTTTGACTCATAAGGGTTTCTATATTAATTTTACCTTGCGATCATGAATTGATATCCTCTTTTCAGCTATTAGTCTTATTGCCTGAGGGTAGAGTTTGTGTTCTTCTCGTAATATTCTTTCAGATAATGTCTCTTCTGAATCCGAATCAAGAACCCTGACAGGTTGTTGAAGTATTATTAATCCAGAGTCTACCTTATCTTCAACAAAGTGAATGGTACAGCCTGTCACCTTTACTCCGTGTTCTAGAGCTTGTTTCTGTGCATCTAAACCAGGAAACGACGGAAGTAACGAAGGGTGAATATTAATAATGTGCATCTTGTATCTATTTACGAATTCATGGCTTAGGATTCTCATGTACCCAGCCAAGCATATCAACCCGTTATTCGGAGAGACATCATATCTTTCTAGAACTTCGACCAGGTTCTGGTCATATGCCCAGCCTTTAAGGATGGGATGGGATAATATTTCTGTCTTAACTCCAAATTCTCTTGCTATCTCAAGACCATTTGCTTGAGCATTATCAGAAATTACAACCCTTGCTTCGACCCCGGTCAAATTATGTTTTTGAATCGCCTCTAGAATCGATTTCATATTGCTCCCTCTTCCTGATATTAGAATAGCGAGTTTGAGCACTTTAAAAATACTCTAAAACATGCTTAAACGTTTAGCGGCCAAGACTGGCCATAATATTGGGGTTCATAAATCTTATTGACAAAATCTTTTGGCGCATCGAAGAACTCCGAAGTAGCCGCAACTTATTCCTTTTTATGGATAGGAATGCGTGCAAAAAGCTCTGGGTGCAAAAAGTGGAGTGAAAAGAGGATAAATTTGAACATAGGTCACATATTCTTCTACGCTAAAATTAAAATAACTCTAATCCAAAGAAAAGAGATTCTTGGCCAGTTTGAGCTCCACAGTAGAGGTATCTGAGTGCGGAATTGTAGTCTTTAAAAATGGGCAGAGGGTACTACTCGATCCTCGTAGAGAATCGAAGGCTGATGTCATGTTTTTTTCGCATGCCCATTCCGATCATTTAATGGCAGCAGGGAAAAAGAAGATTGCTTATGCTAAAGATGTCTTAGCCTCAGAAGCGACTATGTGCTTGGCTCAGGTGCGTGGTAATGATCTGTCCCCCGCTAATTGCAAAGATTGCTATAACGGATATAATCTAATTGATACATGCCATGTTTTAGGATCAAGGGGATTATTAATAGACGACCAAATTTATTACACTGCTGACATTTCGACAAGACAAAGAGGATTTATGGGCAGCGCTCAGATACCTCGAGCTGAAATATTGATCGTAGAGTCAACATTTGGATTACCCAAATATGTTTTTCCCCCAGTTTACGATGTCGTACATATGACCAATAAAATAATCGGCGAGATGTTTGATAGGGGTGTGTCGGTGATACTTATGGGATATCCTCTTGGCAAAGCTCAATTGCTCACCCAATTGTTTCAGCACTGGGCACCACTCTTTATTCATGATTCAGTAGAAAAAATAAATGATGTTTACAGAAACTTTGGAGTTCGGTTAAAAGAAGGCACAATAGTTTCCAATGCAAAACAGAATCTATTGTTAGAAAAAGCAGCCCCATGGTTGATGATATTACCGTTAGGAGCTGCCAGGTCAGGATACATTAAGACCATTAAAGAACGGTATCGGGTAGTTACAATAGGATTTAGCGGTTGGGCGATGGATAAAGCCTACAAGTTTATGATGGGACTGGACTATGCTCTGCCGCTAAGTGACCACTGTGATTATGAAGAACTAGTTCGACTAGTTTTAGTCTCTCAGGCGCGTAAAGTTTATACTTTTCACGGATTCTCCTCCGAATTTGCCCACTCCCTAAGAGGGCTGGGCATTGATGCCGAGCCGTTGAGAAGACTACACAAATCACATCAGCCAATCAATCAATTTCATCAGAATAGTACCTTAGACTTGTATTTCTAAAGTTAGGACCGAGCTCGATCCCTAAAGTAAGTGATTACCTTGTTCCCGAATGTTTCAATATTTTTAAAGTACCCTTCACCCCAAAACCGAATTATAAAGTGATTCGTCCCTGCAACAATAAATCTTTCCAGCATCTGGATTACATCATCTGGTTTACCAACTCCTATTGCAGTCCGGGCAACAGCATCCGGTATCTTTAGCGCCGCTCTTTTCATTTGCTCCATGAGTTCTGGCTTATTCATGGCATACTCAGTAAAGTATCGCCTGAAATCGAACTCAGAGTCTTGGGGGATATTGTGCACCTTGAGAAGCTCGGGCTTGTACAAACTTACTTTTACTGCGTTCTTCATCTTATTCCAAGCCTCCTCTCCATCATCCGTGAAGTATATATCGACATCGTTTGCGAAGTGAAATCCGTCCAGTTCTCGTCCATTTTCCTTTGCAAGTTTTTTAATCACACCAGCATGATGTTTGAATAGTTCAGGAGTGTAACCTATTGGGATCCAACCATCACCGTACCTTGCACATAATTCTAGGGTCTTAGGCGCACCGGCAGCAATATAAACTGGGGGTCGGGGCTTTCGTATGCATTTCGCTTGAAGACATGCTTCCAAAAGAGAATAGTATTGGCCCTTATAGCTTACACGGTGGTCAGGTTCCGATTCAAAAAGCTTCTCTATAACCTCCAATTGTTCTTTGAACTTGGAAACAGGTTTAGAGAAATCAATTCCAAAGTCTACTACATTTTGTGCTTCACCAGCACCGATACCCAAGATCGCTCTACCCTTTGTTATTCTATCGAGGGTGATTGTCGAAAGGGCAATACTTGAAGGATGGCGCCTTATCGCATCTGTTACACACGCTCCAAGTTCGACATGAGATGTAACCGCTCCAATAGCGGCCAACATCAACCAAGCATCATTGACCACGGCATTCTTCCATTGAGGAACATTCGAATGGTCCATAATCCACACTGAATCGTAATCCATCCTATCCGCTATTTGGCAAGCAGTTATCACCTGACTTTCATCCAACCCAAGCCTGGCAACATTAAGTCCCTGTGTGAATCCAAACTTTACACTCATGCAGAAATATAACCTCTCCCACGATGATGATGAATAAGGAGAAGAAGAAAGATGGTCTCTCCCATTTACTCAAGATTCAAAGTTCGGTCTATTTAAGTATGACTTGACGACATCCATACAGGTGCGAATTTATTGTTATTTACTGAACTCTGAGGAAGATTGTTCTAAATGACCAGACAACCTTTATATAATAATCCGATAAATTTTTAGAATACCCGCGTATATGCTGTTACCCTCAGAAATAGAAGCTAGATCATTGATCCCTGCGATCCGATCCTTGCTGGCAAGGAAATTAACCACAGAATATGATCTAAAGGAGGAAATAGTCGCTAAGGTATTAGGGGTAACTCAAGCAGCGGTAAGCAATTATGTTCGAGGGACCAGAGGTGATACTCAATTAATGTTGCGTCTTTCTTCAACGCCCAATATTATGGTCATGATAGAAGATATCGCTCGAGATCTCGCGACAAATAAGCTATATACTCCGAGTACCATGGCAAAATTTGTAGAACTGTGCATTTATATGCGATCCACATTCATAATCTGTGACGTCCACCATACCATGGAATCTGAAATAGATGAGCAAATCTGTGAAAAGTGCAAGGGCACATTGTTAACGGGCCGGCCATAGAAAGTCTTCGATGGATTCTTTATGGGATTTTACCACCAGGTTACTAGACTATTTGACTCTGGTATGATTTCACTTGGCAGATATTGATGAGCCCATGGGTTGCCGTCAACAGTAAGAAAAGGGTTAACTAATCACAAAAATATCCAATTGATATTATTGTGTACTAATCACCCTCATGACAGTAGATAACACTTGAACTCCATTCATTTTCCCGAGAATTCCGCTTGCCGCATACTCTTCCGTAAATCTAAGGCCACCATTAGCATGAATACGAGTACTAGATATCAATAGTGGAACTGGGTCAGGGCTATGTGATTTCTTTATGCAGGGAGTTGAATGATCTGCTGAAACAACGATCGTAACATCATCTAATTTTGATCTCTCCAGCATCTTTGCAAAAAACGTCCTGTCAATTTTCTCAATATTCCTCCTTTTGCCTTCAGCGTCTCCGTCGTGTCCATATTCATCAGGACCCTTAATATGTGCGTAAATAAGGTCATGGCTAGAGAGGTTTGAAGAGATCACTTCCGCCTTCTGTTCATAATCATCCACTTTACCAGAAGGCAATACTTTCATTTGCAGCATATTCGCTATACCAATTTCTACAGGCATATCAACCACAGCGGATACTTTCATTCCGTATTTCATTCCAATAGGTTCTAGTTTCGGAATCCTGTTTCCAGCATCGCGGAGAAGAACACAATTTATAGCTTTTTTTCCAGCATATTCTCTCTCCTCATTTACTGGATGATTTTTCAATATACTAATAACCTGGTCACTAAAATTATTTATTAGTTGAGCAGATATCTTGGAAGTGTCCAAATCGTCCCTTGGCATACTTGCTTCAATCGTGTCTTGGAATGAGGATATCCTAGCGACTCCTATTCCTGAAATTTTGTCGTAAGCAGGATCAGTATTGCCTATATTGTCGGAGAGTTTAAGGTTATTGTGCCTGAATCTGATTACTAGTCTATGTCCAGTTGTTGGCTTAATGACAACAGAAATGTCAGGGTCGCTGAACCTGACTTTAGAAGAAAGACTTTCACATATCGCATTAGCTTCTCGTTCTGAAATATCCCTTCCAGCTCTTCGGTCAAGGATCTTGCCATTATCATCAATTGTAGCAAAGTTCCCTCGCACTGCAAGGTCGCCATCTCGAAGGTCAACCCCCGATCCAATCAGCTCGATAACACCCCTTCCGACATATGCTTCATCTCTGAAATCATAACCTAACATATTAAAAACGGCTATGTCTGATTGGGGGGCTATATTATGACCGACTGTCGTTACCTGTCCCAACACACCCCTTCTTGCTAAGGCATCCAGAGATGGGGTTGAAGCCGACTGCAGCGGAGTAAGCCCCCCCAATTGAGGGTTGGGAAGATCGGCAACTCCATCGAGAAGGACGTATACAATTTTACATCCCCTGGGGATCACTACGATTTAGATGCAGGTGTCAAATTTATTTCTAATGGATGGTTTATTGTTGCAACATTCAATAGTTTCTAAATAGACCAAGCTCCAGTGCGAATCTGACTTCCATACTTATCCTGTTCGACACTAAATATTACGAAGTCCGCCAATCTAGAGACAGGTCGCAACAAAATATGACCAGCCAATTAACCCTACGCCTTGCGTACCGGAAATATTACTAAACTCAATAAAATTATCTGGCTATTGGGTTGGACTATGGGAGAATGAGGTCGAAAGACATATCGTACTCCAATAATTTTTGATACCCATGTCCATATGTCGTCTAGCCAATATTTGTTTTTTCATATAGAGATGTCTTAGTTTTTGTTTGGTTCGCAATACGGATTTTGAACCGATTGTAGCCCGTATTAAGATAAGTTAAAAGTATTCCGTTATGATATTCAATTA
>JAATVT010000056.1 GCA_014523685.1 Nitrososphaerales archaeon TH5893 | reverse complement strand
TGTCCAATGATAGTCTAAGTTTGCGGTTCTTGCACAGCGGTATTTCACTTGCCGAATCTGAGACGATCTACAATATTCTAAACAAGACCTTTCAGGTGATTGAGGAGGATCGAGAATTTCAGTTTAGTGATCAAAGCATGCAAGGAATTATTAAGATTCATTTTCCATTCCCCTTCTGTGAACCATTTTTTGAGTTGTTTGCCGAGGGTTGGTTCAGTATGAAAAACGTTCTAAAAGATATGAGGAAAAGAAGGGGCAGGAGAGGTTTGACAGTTCAATTTTACTTCGAAGGTTTCATTCAAAATGAAGAAATTTATCACACTGATATCATATTCCAAGTGAATGTCGCATTACCAAAAGAATTTGAAATGGCAATCGAAAAGATTGATTACCTAGTAGATGCCATCTCATCAGAACTGGCTAGGATACAGGAAAAGACTTCACCGTTTGTCTACGATTATGATACTACTAGAAAAAAGTGGTTATTAAGACCCAGAACAGAATCCAACACGAACAGGAATAATTTATAGTGGATATTTTTTGGCGAGACTATTTCTCTTCATAATTGTCTATATGGTTTAACATAAGAACTATTAATGTTATCAACGCAATTTTTATCACTCACGTGAGATTTAAGAACTGCAGTTAAATTTCGGAAAGTGAAAAAAATTGGTCAATATTCTTATCAACCAATGGGATAATCTTTTGCGTGATAATCTCATGGAAATTCTCAGTGGTTACATCGAAAGTGAATATTAAGACATATAGGAGATGATTCGCATCGTCTGTAATTGGTATTGTTGATCGGAGCAGTCTGTCGTAATGCGAACATGTATAACTTATCTTGCCCAAAATATGTTGCCACCTTATCCTTGTGTATTGTCTCGTCGCAGCGGTTATAGCATATTGCTCTGTTTCTTGTTGGTTCAACAAAGGTTCTAGCCCTGGCCGTTCCGCCGTGGCTAAGATGCGTCCATGGCCGTCGGCTATCCCGATGAATCTAATTGATGGATCGGTCTTAATGATTGCTTCGCAAAAGTCTTGGAAGTACTGTCCCATTCTTAATACAATCTAATAGTTTCCTTTTTTATATGTACTTATCATTACGAAATCTCATATCTACCGTATGACTAATTAAAAAGATATTATCATATTCTCTAGTTATAATTTAAGACTCGACGACACGTAATTCAACCCACAGGATTAAGTGCATCCCTCGACCTTGAAGATTCATGTAGGGTCAAGAGTTGATACATTGTTTCATCTTCATCAGGAGGAAATACTTTCATTATAGTAATGGGAATGTTCATAATTAGGTTAGTAGAAGCGGGAATTAAACGCGTACGGATCCGACAAATTAATAGAACAAATGGCAACTAATAGTCTGCGATAGATTGAATAACACATGTGACACTCTTATTTGTGATGCTTCTCTAGTAGTTCCAAATAAGGGCATTCTCCCTGACGTAAATATCTTGATTGAAAATGGAAAGATAAAAGGAGTCCAAAGTTCTGTCAATAACGTATGTGCAGACAAAAAAATTAGTGTGAATGGAAAATATGTGCTGCCTGGAGTCATTGATCCTCATATACACTATGGTGTGTATACTCCGATAGAAAGGGCGGCGGTTACAGAATCAAAATCTGCAGCAATTGGTGGTGTCACCACTATAATTCGGATGATGAGACTTGCCGACAGTTATAAGAATATTGATCAGCATCTTAAAGCTAGCCGCGGCGCACATTATATTGATTACGCCATACATGCTTCATTATTTAATTTTCGTCAGTTAGGAGATATTGAATTTCTAAAAAAGAAGGGAATAAACTCCTTCAAGCTCTACCTGAATCTCGGATTTGATTTGAATTCAATTTCTATGGACCAAGAGCCCGGAAGTAATTGTATCAATAATGAAGAAGTCAACGTTACCCCAGAATTAGTCGTTGCTACTTTGAAAAGAGCGTCAGAAGCCTCTTCCATTGTCCTTGTTCACGCCGAAGACCCCTTAGTGTGCTCGAGAAGAATTGCAGATGCCAAGGCAGAAGAAAAGGCTCATAAATCCATTGTTAATCCATTAGAGACGTGGTCAAACTGCAGACCGCCAATATCGGAAGCAGAGACTATCTCGCTATTATGTAGATATGCTAGGAATTCAGATTGTCGCATTTACTTTGTCCACTTAGGTTCTAGACTAGCAATAGAAACAGCTACAAGGGAGAAAACGATCTATCCTGGTCGAACGTATATTGAAACATGTCCTCACTATTTGACTCATTCTACAGACTATAGTAATGTCTTAGGAAAAGTAGTACCTCCTCTGAGGACAAGAGAAGACGTGGCATTTACGTGGTGGGCACTCGCAAATGGACTAATTGACACTATAGGAAGTGATCATGTCGCAAATACTCTGTCCTTAAAGCGAGGAAACGGAGATTTATGGTCTACTTTATCTGGCTTTCCTGGTGTGGCAACTCTACTACCGGTCTTATTGAGCAAAGGAGTCAATGAAGGCAAGGTTGATTTGGTAAAAGTGTCACAAATCACCAGCTACAACACTGCGCGGATCTTTGGTTTGTATCCAAGGAAAGGTATCATTCAACCAGGTTCAGATGCGGATATAGTCGTCATTGATTTATCATTGAAGCAGAAGGTGTCGCCCGAAATATTACAGTCCCATTCTGACTACACAATCTATGATGGGTGGGAATTAAGAGGTTGGCCCATAATGACTATGGTAAGAGGGCGTGTAATTATGGAACATGGCAAGATTAATGAGTCTTCACTGGGTCACGGTCAATACGTATTTAGTTCCTAGCACTGACTGTCAATCACTTTCATTTAAAAGTAATCACGTCAAACGATTCGTCTTGATGAAGCTTATAATAGATTACATTCTTAGGCCTCGGAAATATACCAACCTCGATAACTCCAGGGATACTTCTAATTTCACTTACCATTTTTCTCGGCGAGGAAAGTGATTCAAAGCTAACATCAAAAATAATATTTCCATTTTCGGTAAAGAATGGAAAGCCTTTTTGAAGTTGTCTTAGTCTACAATCGATAATTCCGGTATTCAAGTCCTGTATATTCCTAATAAACGATTTTCGCGCAAATGGATGAACTTCAATAGGAACCGACCTGTTGAGTTTATTGGAATATTTTGAGGAGTCCGCTAGAATAACTATTTTCCTCGCTACCGAGAATAAAATCTTCTCTCTGAATAGAGCCCCTCCGCCTCCCTTTATCATGTGATACTCAGAATCCAATTGGTCTGCTCCATCGAATAAGATTTGAATGTCAGTCGCTTCATTCTCATCCACGACATTCAGTTTGTTGCGTTCAGCTTCCAACTTAATTTGCAAGGAAGAAACGACGCATTTAAAGGACTGTTTATTGGGCAGAGTGCCAATCTGGGAAACTAAGGCTGCTACTGTCTTTCCACTACCTAAACCGATAACCTGATTTCTAACGCCCAAGAAGTGCCGGTTGATATGCTGAAATAAACTCATTGTCCTGTCCTCCCCAGTCGAATCAAGAGAACTTTGAGACTTTGCCATCAGACAATTATTTTTCTAAGTTCATTTCTTATTTAAAGGCATAGATATCATAGTTTGCGACGTGAAAAATACTATAGCCAATATCCACCAAACCCAGCATACTATGAATCTAGCCCATGTCAAAGCTGGCTAGTGCATCCTTATTTGTGTTGTAGAAGGTTTTCATACCCGCCTGGTTCTCATCCGAATGTCTTCCTTCCAACCGCTCCAATGTGGCCATTATTTCTTTCTGGGTATCTTGTATCCTCTTCTCTTGGTCGGCAAAAGTCTTAGTACGCCGAGAAAAGAGATTCGAGGGATTTCGAGTCTGACCTGATTTCTCTACATTCTCTCTAGTTACAAATTTTTCGAATAGATCTGGATTCGATTCGAATTGAGACCTATTCAGGGATATTTGACTGAGCTTCTCATCGACCTGCTTCATTTTATTCTGCAGAAAGTAATTTAGGTCGTTTCGTAGGGCCTGAAGTTCGTGCACATCAGAGGTCGATCGTAATTCTGAGATCTCTTTCTCAAATATCCTTAATTTCTCTTCATACTGCAAAACGAGTCTGTCATACTCGAGAGAACTAATTTTGCCCTCGTTCATAGCCTCGAAGACCCGAGTTAAAGCCCCAGCGGTAAGGTTTTTCTCAAATTCTAAGGAATTCAAATATGATTTCAGCTCAGAGACAGATGCAAAAGGTTTAATCTTGGTATTGAGACTATAAGGTCCACTTCGTTTTTCTAACTTCCTTTTTAGATAAAATCCTGCGATCGTTCCTAATAATAAGAACAATAAAGACATTACGATTGTAATGAGTAACGTAGAATTCTCCAGAACTGTTGCCATTAGTTTACCAGATCTCTGGATATTGTCACTAAGGACATAATATGTTTTTCCTAAGTTGACCATCTACGAATGAAGCTTTACCTTCTAATTCATATCTCAGACACATAATTTCTACAATACTAACTCTTCTCAATTGCAAACCCTTTCATACCCAAATTACCCAATCATCCCGGTGAATAAGATCATTTGTCCACTACTTTACTAATTTCAACTCTCAATTCTTCGACCAAGTTTTCTGTATGCAGCTTTCTTTCCATGCCAGTTCTCAAAGATTTGATAATAATCTCCCCTCGTTCAAGCTCTTTAGGTGCTAGTATGATGACAACAGAAGCGTTTTTCGATGATGCGTCGTCTAACTGCCTTGTCAGAGTGCGGTCTTGAAGATCATATTCAACTACAAATCCGTTGTTTCTGAGGGCGGAAGCTATCTGCATAGCTTTGGGTCTAGTTGCATCTGAAATGGACGCAACATAGACGACGTGACTATGTGCTTTTTGAATTAAGTTTCGTTGCCGGAGGGCAAGGATTATTCGCTCTACCCCAGCTGCTGCTCCAGTCGCTCCCAAATTCTTCCTTCCGAATAAATCAGTTAACCCGTCATAACGTCCTCCACCTACTAGCGCACCGAGGCTAGTATCTGTGTCATAGACTTCGAATACGACCCCAGAATAATAGTCTAGACCTCTAACGATCCCCAAATTGATCGCGGCATTTCTTATCTGTCTAGATTCTAACATTTCCATCAACTCTGTCATAGTTTTCCAATTCTCCAGCCCTAGCAATTGTGTATTATCTATAGCATCTGGATCGACCCCCCGTATACTCGAGAAAGCAATTATTTTTTCCAAAATGGATCTGTCAATTTTGTTTCCATATTCCCTGAGAATTGCCTCAGACCCTTTTTTTGTAACTTTATCCATTATTCTGAATACATCAGAAACTATCGCATTGTCAGAAATATTGAGTTTTTTTCGAACGAATTCTTCTACTAGAAGACGACTATTTATCTCTATAGTCACATCTAGGCCCAAGTTTCTTAGAAACAAATACATGAATTCAATTATCTCTGCATCCGAGGTGAGTTTTTGAGATCCATAGATTTCTAAGTCACACTGATGAAAATACCTATACCTTCCGGATTGTGGTTCGTCATATCTCCACACACCCCCAAATGATGCTATCTTTACCGGCATCTTGAGATCCCTTCGCCTAGTGACAAACCTAGTCAACCCAACAGTTAGATCAAATCTCAGGCCAATATTTCTCCCTCCCTTATCTGTCATACTGTAAATTTCTTCTGAAATAGATGGCCCAGATTTTGTTTCAAGCGTTTGGAGCGTTTCGATAGGTGATGGTTCCATTGTAGTAAAGTTAAATAGATGAGCAAAATCAAAGAACTTTTCTCGCACATAATTAATCCTCTCTAATGAATCTGGGTCCAAATCTCTCATTCCGCGAGGGAGTTCCAAGTTCACAACATGAAACATCAATTGTTTTAATTTAGATTTTGCTATTCTTTATAATAATCGTCCTTCCTTAGAATAAGTGTGTCTAGGGTTGACTATCGATACATCGATCATATGAGTGATGCAATGGTTGAAGCTTACGGACGGACTCTAAGTGAGGCATTCGCAAATTCCGCAAGGGCTCTAATTAACATAGTTTGTGATATTTCAAAAATAGATCTAGGTAAACGTATTACTATCCAGACTACAGGTTTTGACCTAGTAAGCCTCCTGTACAATTGGTTAGAAAAGGTATTAATGGCACTCCTGGTTGACAATTTAGCACTGGCCAAATTTCAGGTAATGATAGAGCGACGAAAAGGTAGTTATTATCTGTCAAGTGCATGTGGGGGAGAAGCGTTTGTAGGGCGAAAGCATCACTATAAGGTTGAAGTAAAGGCCATTACCTATCACGAAATGAAAGTGACTAGAAGCAAGGGCAAATTTGTTGTGCAATTTCTTGCAGACCTTTGAATATGATTAAGGTATAGTTCAAGGCAAGGAACAACACCAATATGGTTCCAATATGTATAATGCCGCTCATAGCTTAGAATCGTTATAAGTTATGGTAAAACTCAGTCAAAAAAATCTTATATATTAATTAGGCGATAGTGTGTTGGGAGCATGAGTAATAAGGAACACATGGCCAACGGGCCTTCGACTGCTGGCGGATCTGCTCAGCTATTTGAACTTTCAGAAAAAAACTTTGATGAAACCATTTCCGGAGATAAGCCTGTTTTAGTGGATTTCTGGGCCACGTGGTGCGGCCCATGTCAATTTATGTTGCCAATTTTTGACAAGCTGGCAAAAAAATATTCTCAAAAAGTCAACTTTGGTCGACTAAACGTTGACGATAATCAAGGAATCGCAATGAGATTCGATGTGTACGCGATTCCTACATTTATTGTATTTATGAACGGTAAAGCCATAGACAGAGCAGTGGGAGCAGTAGGAGAGAAGGGGTTAGAAGGGCTTTTGCAAAAGTATCAATAATCGAAAGCCAGACGACCTCGGAAGCGTACTATGGTAGAGTGAGAGGGTTGCTTGAATTAGATATAAGCATATGATGGATCAACTCTTCTTTTCATCTCAATTATTTTATCAAGCAAAGATTTTTCATCAGGTGTCAGTCGAGCGCTAAAGCGTTCTAACAACAACTTTGCCTCTTTGCTCTTTAAATTAGTATAAAAAATGTCTCCCTCGTTAATATGTCTTCCAACTGAAATCTCTTTTATCGAAACTGCTACCTGTTCCCCTTGAGTTGCCTCATCAATAGGCTTACCATTTTCTTGGATCTGATGAATTATTCCGATTCTTTTTCCAACCTCGTTTATCACCTCAACTTTCTGACGAAGTTTGCCAATTTGAATTTCAGCTCCAAAAACAGCTGGAAAATTTCTTCTGAACACGAAACCTTTCATAAACTGAAATCTACAGATTGGTGGGATCTCGTTAAATAGAATAGAATCTTCGTGCTCTCTCTGATAACTTACCCAGTCAGTATAATTTCTAACTAGGTTGTAGATTACCCTTTCACTGAAAACCTGTATACCTCTCTCCTGAGCCTCCCTATTTGCCTCTTCAAGAATTTTTACGTTAAAACCCAATATGACGCCTAAATATCGATTCTTTTCTTTAACCGCTGATGCAGCGAGCACGTCTCTCCTAGTAATGTGTCCTATGTCTGCTTTCTGTATTGGGATTTCTGCTTTTCCTAACATGTCTCTGATTGCTTCAAGAGAACCAATAGTATCACAGAGCAAAATCACCCCTTGTGTATCGTTATCTGCCACAATAGTGTTCTTAATCTCATCTTCTACTATCGGTCTAAGTCTTGTTTCTTCTTCTTTGTTCTCCAATACGTACAATGGGCTTCCCGCCAGTACGCCTTCCAAATCAGGTGATGTAATTTTTACCCCGGCTGCGGACACAACTTCGGCCACAGGTTTGAATTTATCACGCGGGTCCCGCATCTCATCAAGGGGTTTCGGAAGGAGTAGGGCCTTTATTCTTGTAACGACAGCCCTGTCCCTCTTGGCTACTATAATGTTATTCCCTACTCTTAGAATTCCATCTATGAGTACCAAATTCGCGGAAGGCCCTAACCCAATCTCCTCCTTTATTTCAAGAATGATTCCTCTTGCTGGCCCCTCTCTTCGTTCTAATCTCTTTGCCATGAATTGTTGAGATAAGCCAACTACAACGGCCAGAAGCTCAGGAATCCCTATGTTCTTTGCGGCACTAACTGGAACTATTGCTACCTCTTTAGTAAAGTCCTTAACGCGCCAAAATCCTTCAGAATTATATCCAAGCTTTGATAGAGACCCCACTACGTTATAGATTCTTTCATCTAACATTGTTGTGACTGAAGAATCCTGCGCTTTCACCTGTTCAGTGACATATGGTGAGTTTATACGTCTCCAGCCTGTGATCATGTCTACCTTATTAAGTGCGACAACATAGGGAACCTTCCTTCTCTTTAATATCTCAACGCTCTCAAATGTCTGCTGTTCAAAACCCTTATTTGCATCAATTACAACTATTGCAATATCTGCAGCAGATCCTCCACGACTTCTGAGGTTGGCAAAAACCTCGTGACCAGGCGTATCGATCACCAAAAGACCGGGAACTGGAGATTCCGACTTCGCGAGTTTTTCGTAAAGTGGACCAGTCAGTTGTTTTATTGTATCGATGGGAAAAAAACTAGCACCTATATGTTGGGTAATCCCCCCAGCCTCACGTGCCTGAACACCCGTGCCTCGAATGGTATCGAGTAAGGAAGTCTTACCGGAGTCTACATGACCCAATACAACTAGTACTGGTTGGCGCAGCTTCATCTAGGTACGGTTAAAAATGACTCCAGACTCTTTTATGAAGCTTTCAGGAGAGTCAGAAGCATGAATCAGGTTTTCAGTAAGGCCCAGGCCGAAGTCGCCGCGAATAGTACCTGGTGCTGCCTCAAATGACTTGGTAGCACCTGCCATGAGTCTAACAGCAGTAATGGCATTGTTTCCCTCAATGAGGCACGCTATTACAGGACCAGAAGTAATGAATGAAACCAATTCTTCGAAGAAAGGTTTCGCTTTGTGAACCGAATAAAATTCAGAGGCCTGTTCACGAGAAAAAATAAAAAAGCGCAAATTAATTACCCTGAATCCCTTGTCCTCAAATCTGGAAATAATTTTACCTATGAGGTGTCGCTGTATTCCATCTGGTTTTATGACTATAAGAGTACATTCGCTCTTCATAATATCATTTCTTGACCCTTACTCCGCCCTTAACGTACTTACTTGTCCACTTAAGTTTACGCGGATCTCTTTTTAGAATTCTCAGGTTCTTCCTGCACTTATTGGAACATGTCCACTGAACTGTCCCATCATTTTTCACTAGCATAGTACCCTGACCGCTACTTACTTGTTTGCCGCAGAAAAAACAATTACGTAAGGACGAAGATGTCTTGCTCAAGACCATTACTCACCAAGGCTGTCTACTAAAATGTTCACTTTATCTTTCGCGCCTCTCTTTCAGTTTCTCGCAGCATCAATATATCATTCATTCTAACTGAGCCTTTGACGTTTCTAGTTAATATACGACCCTTGTCCTTCCCCTCCAATACTTTGACCCGTACTTGGATCACTTCTCCTGCAATTCCTGTCCTACCTACAATCTGAATGACTTCGGCTGGTGTAACTTTCTCCTCTACATTGCGGCTCATAGGCTTAACCCTTCTTCAAAGAAGCAGGAGCAATAGAAGTCACTACCTGCTCAACGATATGCTGAGCTTCGCCAGAATCTATGATAGTCGCCGCAGCAGAACCAACATCAATACCTAATGCAGCGCCTAGCTGTTGTTTGCTTGGAACAAATACATAAACTGCGTTTCGCTCTTCGCACAAAATAGGCAAGTGAGCAACTACTTCAGGGGGTTCAACATCTTCAGCTATAACTACCAATCGGCTTGTGCCACGCTCTATTGCCTTAGTAGTTTCATTGGTTCCCTTTCGCACCTTGCCACTCTGTTTTGCTAATCGTACAGCCTCGTAGATTGCGTTCACAAGATCTTTGGGAGTTTCAAATTTAACGTAATACGGTTTACTCATTATGCATATCACCCATTGGGATCATCCTTTGTTCCTTCTATGAAAATCAGAAGCGTATTAAAAGTGTTATCTATACCAATTGTATAGACATCGGGAAAAATATAGCAAAAGAGGTCAGCCATCTAAGCTTAAAGCAGAGAGAATCTTGTCGACTTTGAAATTACTAATATCACGTTTAGTGTCCAGAAAGGGTGGGCATTGATAACTAAAAAGACTATTAATTTCAGAATC
>JAATVT010000055.1 GCA_014523685.1 Nitrososphaerales archaeon TH5893 | reverse complement strand
TAGTCATTAGTCGTTAATTCTTGCCCAATCAAACGGACATATTCGTTTACTTTGGAATCCAACAGATTTTTATCAGTAGATTCTGCATAGAGCCGTATTATTGGCTCGGTGCCACTAGGCCTTACCATAATCCAAGTTTCATCATCTATCCAAGCTTTTATGCCGTCCAAAGTTTCGATTTTTTTAGGGTTACCATGTCCATGAACTTTATTCATAACCTTCATCGCAATTGTCTTGGTTGGGCATGGGTATTTAGACTTAAATTGAAAGGTTCGAGGGAGGATATTCATAACGTTAGAAAAACTGTCTTTTGGGTATGTAGCTAACATCTCTAAAACCAAAGCAGTAGTCATAGCTCCGTCTCTTACTTCATTTAATTTTCCGTACATGAATCCACCGTTTTCCTCCATTCCTAGAATCGCCTTACTTTTTGCCATCTCTCTAGATACCTCAACGCTTCCAACTTTAGTAAATACCACATTAGCTTTACTTTCCTTTGCAACTATTGATACCGCTACGGTAGTGTTTATCGGACATACCACAGCCGTATTGAGATGCTTAGTATCTAAGAGGTATTTTGTCAGTAGAGCGCCTGTCTTGTCTCCAGGATAAGGCTGGCCCTTTTCATCACAAAATATGCTTCGGTCTCCGTCACCATCATATGCAACTCCAAGATCGGCTCCTGCACTAATTACAGCGTCGGACAATGATTTCAAATTATCAACAGTGGGTTCTGGGCCTCGTCCTGGAAAGTCTCCGTCAATATTGCAGTTAAGTGTAATTACCTCACATCCAAGCCTATTTGTCAACGAGGAACCGACAGGTCCTTGAACGCCGTTGCCTCCATCGACAACTATTTTGAATTTACGATCTCGAATTTTTTCAACATCAACAAGACCGTAAATCGTTTCCATGTAGGATTCAACTATATTTTCTTCGACAAATTCCCTGCCCACTAAGTTATTTGATGAATGCGCGTTCGAATAAAAAATTTCCTGAACTTTCGATTCATCTTCCCTCGAAATCTCTATCCCATCGGTGGCTATCGGCTTGATTCCGTTATATTCAGGCGGATTATGTGATGCTGTGATCATTAGTCCTCCACTACAGTTCCCGTATTTGACAGCGTATTGAAGGCACGGGGTGGGCAATTGGCCAACCAACCGAATATCCCTTCCCTCAGAGTTGAGAGCTGAACACACTAATCTAGATATTATTGGACTTGAGATCCTTCCATCAGATCCAACCGCCAAAATACCTTGAGGAAAATGATGTGCGAGAGATTTTGACAGTCGAATAATTATCTCAGACGTTAAATCTGTTCCGAATATTCCTCTGACCCCATTTGTTCCAAATAATGCCCTGCTTTCCACTCTAGTCATTTGTTGTTATCCGACTCCATGATGGATTATTTGGTATAAACTTACCTTCAATTCTAGCTTTTGACCTTGGGTCATATTATCTACGCGGATGGATAGTAGGGAGTGATTGTCCTGCAAGCTTTAACAATAGATAAATGTATGAGCCAAAGCTACAAAGAAGATGGTTCATGCGGGGGTCGCCAAGCCCGGTCAACGGCGCAGGTCCCTTTCAAGCGAATTATGAAAGGGTGCGAAGCTTAGAAAGGACGCGCAATGAAAACATTGTGTGTTTCCTATATCCCTGTTCCTTAGGGATTCGTGGGTTCGAATCCCACCCCCCGCATCCTAACATCAAAGGTATATGGTTTATTTGAGTAATAATGAAATTCCACGTAAGATGGATCCAATTAGCATAGTACTGGGAAGCACAACACCAACCTAACAAGTCCATCATCCAAGCCACTCAAATTCAATATCAAGATTATATATTGAATGTACGAATGCAAGGGATTATCTTGCGAGGTATTACTTGCATTGTAAGAATTAAGAAGGGGCTAATTGATGCTGGGAGTAAAACAACCGGTTTTCATCTTTAATGAACTCAGCTGAGACATTTACATTCTCAAGCTTTTCTACAAAAATGATCTTGTTTGTGGCGGTTAAAATGGTTCTGGCAGAAATCGCCTCCGCAATCATAACAATGCCATCCTGAAATAGTAGAACATACTTTGCATTTACTAGTTGGTTGGTTAAAATCAATGTATCTCGTAAATCTCTGCTGCCTTTGTTGTTCTCTCATAAAGAATAGATTCCTCATTTAAGTAAGTGAAAGCCCATACGATGATGCTTCCTTCACCCTAGACAAATGTTTCAACCTGAAAATCGTCCCTACCGTCAACTTTAGTAGAACCTAAATTATTTAAGTATACTGTCGTGGTCCTCAGCCAGTCTTTTTATGTTTCACGTTAATCAAATTGTGCATGGTCATGATAGAAAGGGAATCATTTGTATTTCAATTAACTTATAAGCTTGTGACGGAATACTGGATTAGTTGTGGGCGAATGTTTGATCAGTTAATGTTTGTTTATTGATTTTTTCTGCAGATATGCGATTGATCAAGTTCTTAATCTTGGTTTCATAGATAAGGCATTAAAATTTCGTAGTTGGTTTATGAACAAATGACACTTAAGAAAAAGACATACGGTCTGCAATCAAAATGGGAAGGGCAATTCCATTTTAAAGTGTCTAAAGACTAGATTGAGATGATATTTAACCTGGTGGTAATATTTATCATATTGATTGATTAAGCATAGGAGCCAAAATGAAACTCTGATTGAAGTTACAGTCATAGGAAAAGATCGAAAGGGAGTAGTTGCCGAGATAACTAACGCGATTTTTAGTAGAGGTGGAAACATTCAGCAAATAAGCCAAAACGTTGTTAGAGGTCTATTTGGAATGCAGCTCGAAGCCACATTTAACGAAATCGACAAGAAAGTATTGGACGAATCACTGCTCCACCTTTCCAGAAAGTTGAATATGGAGATCAAAATACATTATCAAGAATCCAATAGGTCAAAGAATATCGCCGTTCTAGTTAGTAAGGAAGAACATTGTCTTCAAAAAATTCTGGAAGCACGAAAGAACAGGGAAATTTATGCAAATCTTTCGGTTATAATAGGTACCGATTTTACGTTCGTACAGATGGCAAAAAATGCTGGAATCCCCTATCGAGTTGTAGCTAATAGTAAAAGCCAGGAAGAAACTGAGGCAAGAATCCTAAAGCTAATTGAGGAATTTAATATTGATCTGATTGTACTTGCAAGATACATGCGCGTCTTAAGTCCTAATTTTGTATGGAGATATCCAAACAGAATAATTAATATCCATCCCTCCCTGTTACCCGCCTTCCCAGGCGCTTACGCGTACGTGCAAGCATTTGAGAAGGGCGCTAAAATCGTGGGCTGCACTGCTCACTTTATAACTGACGAACTCGACCAAGGGCCGATTATTTGTCAGGATGCCTTTGACGTGCTACCTTCTGATACCCTAGAGTCAATAAAAAGCAAAGGGCGTGAGCTAGAGGCAAAAACGCTTCTCAAAGCAATAAAACTCTATTTAGAGGATAAGCTCGAAGTATACTGGGGACGAGTTCAGATTAGAGCCTAATATTTGGCAAGGAAGAACAATTGCCTGAATTCTAAGAAATATTTACCAATCAATTCAGCTAATATGAAATTCTGAAATATTATTTCCCATATTCAGGGGTTACAATCTCAATAACTAGAACACGATTAGTCGCGAAAATTATAAACGTCAGCGTTATTGATGAAATTGGAAGATGGCAATTGATGTGGGTGATGGAATAACTTCTGTCGAATTTGATCGGATGACTAAGAATTATACGCGAGCACTAGTTCCTGTAGGATCTCTTGAACAACATGGCAGACATCTACCCGTAGCAACTGATCTGATAATAGCGAGTCATATAACAAAACTTGTTGCCAAACGCTTGGGGGCTTTTGTATTGCCGCCCATTAATTATGGCATTTCCATTGAACATAGTCCCTTATTTAATGTGTCCCTAAGATACTCCACTCTGATTAATCTAACCCACGACATATCCATATCCTTGTCGAAAAGAGGATTAAAGAACGTGATTTATGTAAACGGTCATCATGGAAATAGCGGCGCTCTACAATACGTGGCTCACTATCTTGGCCAAAGTGATTCTGATAAAGAATTCTCTGCATTTTCTCTGAACTATTGGAATATGATGGATATCGAATTTGACCATGGGGGGGAGACGGAGACTTCAATAATGTTAGCGATTCGCTCTGACTACGTAAGGATGGATAAGGCTGAGCCAGGTACTGTTAATCGCCGGAAATTGAAAGGAACTTATCAAACGCTTACAAATAATCCGGGATCATTTCCGAAAATTTCTAAGAATGGCGTCTGGGGAGATCCCAGGAATGCTACGGCCACTAAAGGTCAGGAACTCCTAGATCAAATCATCAAAAATATAGCTAAGGTAATCCTGGAACTAGAAGACTTGTGAGCATAATAACTGAGAAGAAATGAGAAATGAAATTTTAATATATAGCCTTAATTAGGTTTAGTTGTAGGTATCAGAACATATTGTCGGTAGATATGGCTGTAAAAGTTTTGGACGAGAGCCTGGGAAAAGTTGTTCTCATAAAGCTAAAGGGTGGCAAAGTAATTAGAGGTAATCTTCATGGTTTTGACCAACACATGAACTTGCTATTAGATGACTCTGTAGAAATACTAGAAGGAAGTAAGACAAATGAGCTTGGAATGATTGTAGTTAGGGGAGACAATGTTGTCATTATATCTCCACCACCCGCTTAAAAATAGGTAATTGTTATGACCAAAGGCACTACCTCAATGGGCAAATTTACTAGGAAGAAGACACACATAAGATGTAGAAGATGCGGTCATAATTCCTTTCACAAGCGAGGAAAGCAATGCGCTAAATGTGGATACCCAGAACCACATATGAGGAAATACAACTGGATTAAACGACAGATTATATAATTAAGAAAACTAAAATTAAAGTGATGAACATTCCGCTCCCTTGCTCTGCGACAAAAGCAATCAAAAGACGGTTCCTGCCCAAAATGAATACTACTTATCTAATTTGAAACTGACATTGCTTTGGATCTTTATTCAAATAAATAATGGTCCTAAAGGTATTTATGAGAATATTTTCCCATTAATTCAGGAGCCTGATATCATAACTGACAGATTCAGTTTCTTATGATGTTCTAATTATTGGTTCTGGTCTAGCCGGGTTAAGGGCCGCAATCTCCGCTGCATCCAACAGCAACTCTGCGGAAATAGCAGTGCTATCTAAAGTCCAGGTCATGCGTTCTCATTCAGTTTCGGCCGAGGGTGGTACTGCAGCAGTACTTTTCCAAGAAGAGGGGGACAACGAAGAATCCCATATCTATGACACTATCAAAGGAAGTGATTTTCTCGCAGATCAGGATGTTGCCGAACGTCTTGTCAAGACGATGCCTCTAGAAATCTACCAGCTCGATCATTGGGGTATGCCTTGGTCCAGAAGGCTCGACGGGAGAATAGATCAAAGGAAGTTTGGAGGATACTCTTTTCCTCGGGCGACTTACGCACAGGATAAAGTTGGTTTTTATGAAATGCAGACCCTTTATGATACGTGCCTAAAATATGAAAATATTGAATTCTACAATGAATGGTTTTGCACTTCTATCCTCCATGACAATAAGACCTTTGCAGGCGTTACAGCAATAGAAATGAAGTCGGGAGATTTTGTTGTTTTCAAGGCTCCGGCAGGTATAATCTGTACCGGTGGTGCAGGAAGAATCTACAGCTTTTCTACATACTCATATTCCTCGACCCCTGATGGATTAGACATGGCTTACAGAGCAGGTCTGGGCCTCAAGGACATGGAATTTGTCCAGTTCCATCCAACTGGTATTCTCCCTTCTGGAATATTGGTAACAGAAGGGGCGAGAGGAGAAGGAGGATACCTGGTCAACAGCGATGGTGAGAGATTCATGAAAAAGTACGCTCCAGAAAAGCTTGAACTAGCCCCAAGAGATGTCGTTTCTCGTTCGATGATAAGAGAAATTCAAGAGGGAAGAGGAATGGTACACGAGTCAGGTGCTGCTTGCCTTACTCTCGACTTGACACATTTAGGTGAAGAAACTATTAAGAGTAAATTAGCCGGGATAAGGGAAATTGGAATAAAGTTCTCTGGAGTGGATATAGTTAAGGAGCCCATCCAAATACGACCAGTATGTCATTATATGATGGGTGGAATTCATACCAACATTGACGGAAGCACGGAAATAAGTGGACTTTGGGCGGCTGGCGAAGCATCATGCAATAGTACTCATGGTTCTAATCGTCTTGGAGCGAATTCTACATCCGAATGCCTCGTATGGGGTAGAATAACAGGTAAATTGGCAGTACAATATGCATCGAACAAAGACAGTCCATCTATCAATGGAGAGCAGGTCCACAAAGAAGAAAAAAGAATCTACGATGGAATTTTCCGAGGGAGAGGCCAGGTTAACCCTTACGAAGTACGAAAATCACTAACTGATAATATGGATGACAAGGCGTATGTTTTTAGGGACAACGAAGGCCTGAGCGAAGGCATTAAAAGGTTAAGTGAACTAAGGGATATGACCTGGAAACACGTCGACGACCGTGCCAAGGAATATAACACCAACTTCTTCAATGTAATGGAGGCAGACTCGATGTTCAGAATCGCCGAGGTGGTCTTAATGGGTGCTTACATTCGACGGGAATCTAGGGGAGCCCATGCAAGGACAGACTACCCCAAACGTGATGACCTCAATTTCTTAAAACATACCTTGGCTTACTACTCAGATAGCCAGCCTCATATGGCCTGGCACCCTGTCACATTTACGAGATATGCACCTGTGGAGAGAAAGTATTAGATGGAAGCCTTCAAAGACAAGCAAGACTCGAACAAATGGTCGAATCGAGAAGGTCTAAAGGGATGGCTCAATCCTACACGATATGGATGGGAACGGCTTTCATACTGGCTTATGCGGTTGACAGGTCTCTTTTTGCTTCTGTACTTTGTGGGACACGTTTATGAGACGAGCAATTTGGTAGGAGGGCTCGATGCTTGGAATGCTATGCTTGAACTTACTCAAACGACTTATGGGCACATCTTCTTGATCCTCGTTATAGGGACCAGCACGTTTCATTCGATTAATGGTATAAGACTTATATTTGCAGAAACAGCGCGGGGCCTTGGAAAACCAGGAAGGCCAGACTATCCATACGAGGCGGGTTCACTTAATAATATCCAGAGATCTGGGATTTGGGTGGCACTGATATTGGCAGCTGCGGCTATGCTTTATGGCAGTAGTGTACTCTTTGGAGGAGAATAAGTAATAGTGGCAGGAAATATTCAGAACACCAGACGTAAATTTATGAGAGAAAGTACTGTAATGAAAATCCATTACGTCACTGGGCTTGCCGCTCTCTTGACGGTTGCAGTACATGTAATGATGAGGGTTATAACTCCCTTTTCTATGTCTCTCGAGTACGAAAACGTTGTTGCCAACTATCAGAATATATTATATTCCTTACTCTTGGAGAGCATACTAATACTCGTATCAATACATGGATTCAACGGATTGAGAGTAATGCTGCTTGAATTGAGACAAGACGCGAAGTGGGAAAAATTCGTTATGCTATTTACATTGACAGCAATGCTAGTTGTAATAGGGTACGGAACACGAACAATTATAATTGTTAGCGGATGAAGTCTATATAAAAAACATGGTGAAACGAGATGAAAAAGAAGTTCTTATTAGCAAGAGATACGTCAGAAATAAATCTTCCGAGAGCTAGCGACGATACTTCGGATATTGTGTTAAATATTTACAGGGGAGGACCAAACCAGAAGCCAGAGAATTCGTATGATTCATATCGTGTGCCCGTTAGCCGTTGGACTACTGTCCTAGACGCACTCATATATGCGAAAGAACGACTGGATAGTAGTGTAGCCATAAGATATTCATGCCGGATGGCATCATGCGGATCCTGCGGCATGAAGATTAATGGCATCCCAAGACTTGCATGTTATACGAAAATTTCGGAACTAGGAACACATACAATCACATGTGAACCTCTACCCAACTTTCCTCTAATACGTGATCTTGTAACTGACTTTCAGGAGTTCTTTGATCATCATAAGAAAATTCAACCTTATATTCAAAACCTGCACCCCGATCCCAGCATAGATAAGCTAAGCGAGTTCGAACAGACGCCTCAACAAGTAGACGAGTTTCTTCAGTTTTCGTATTGCATAAAGTGCGGACTTTGTTACTCTGCCTGCCCTACAGTTGCCACAGATACAAAATTCCCCGGTCCTCAGGCTTTAGCTCAAGCCTATAGATATTTTGCAGATAGCAGGGACGATGCTGTAGAGAAACGCCTGAGCATCGTAGACGATAAACACGGAATATGGAGATGCCATTTTGCTGGTTCGTGTAGTAAGGTGTGCCCAAAAGGAGTTGATCCTGCATTAGGGATACAAATGCTGAGAAGTCATATGATGAGCATTACCAAAAAGCCCAAGAAAAGACTTGCTGAATTAAGAGAGACTAGCAGAGAGGGATCTTAGGGTCAGGGCTGAAGGTAAGAGGTCTTAAGTTATTATGGAAACACGGCTTTACTAGTAGCGAATTGAAGTTTGGATAATTCGCTAACCCGACTGTTTGAGACCATAGAATCACGAATATAGAGGTTCCTATGTCTTTTGAGGGGGGGAGCTTTCGTTGACCTGCTTATTGATGGCCTCTGCCATAAAATGATTACTAACGTTTACTTTTACTGAACTGATATCAGGAATCTTATACACATTATCTCTGACATCTTGAGCAATTTTGAAGCCAAAGACTGCAGGGCAGAACGGGCTGGTCAAGTGCAAATCTATAGACACATTTGAAGAATCAATATTTACGTTATCAATTAATTCGAGCTCCATTATAGAAACTCCAATTTCTGGGTCTACAATCTTTGTCAACTCATCAAAAATTTGCTTTCGAGTATTTTGAAGATCCTGAACCATGCAATATAGGATTATATATTGGTATTTAATCATTGCCAGAAGCCCCTCATCTCCAGGAACAGGAGCGCCAAAAACTATCTGGAACGTCATATCTTTAGAATATTAAAATAAAACGCTTTGAGTTCTTTAGCTATGTACAGATCAAGAACTGGCGGCTCGCTGGACAAGAATGCGCTAGAGTTTCTTTCGTCCATCGAGACAGACAGGCACATCTTGTACTATGATATATTGGGAAGCGAAGCTCACATTATTATGTTATTTAAAAAGGGAATATTGTCAACATCTAGCTTGCGGAAATTATTGGTCGAATTGGAGAAGATTAGGAAGAATCCCAAAATATTGTCTACGGAGAAATTTGAGGATATACATGAATCCATTGAAGCTCGTCTTATTTCAGAATTGGGCTATGATGTGGGAGGAATATTGCAAACTGCTAGGTCAAGAAATGATCAGGTTATTCTTGATATTCGAATGATGATTAGAGATTTTATCAATGAAATTTCGAAAGCTATTATTAGGTTTGTTAGCGCACTACTGTCAAAATCCAAGGAAAATTTTCATTCGATTATGCCTATGTATACACATCTTCAGCAAGCACAACTAGGAACATTTTCTCATTACCTTCTTTCCTATGTAGATAACCACTTTAGGGACCTCGACAGGTTAGATAACGTATATAGTAGGATAAACACTTCGCCGCTCGGAGCCTGCGCGATTGGAGGCACTAGTATTAACATAGATAGAAACCTGACTGCATCCTTGTTAGGATTCAATGGTGTAATATCCAACTCTATAGACGCCACAACATCAAGGGATGATTTAATCGAATTCGTATCATCACTTACTATATTAATGATAACCTTGACTCGTATATCCGAAGATTTCATATTATGGAATACTACTGAATTCGGTTACGTAGAAGTCCCTGATAGTTACTCATCGACTTCAAGTCTGATGCCACAAAAGAAAAACCCAGATTCACTAGAATTAATTCGCGCAAAAGCGGCAGTAGCATCCAGCAATCTTGTCGCCGTAATATCAATAATAAAGGGACTTCCCTCTGGGTACGGCAGAGACTTACAGGAATTAAAACCAGAACTAATTAGATCGTCCTGCTTAGTCCGAGACAGCTTGCGCATCCTTACCGGCCTAACATTAGAGCTAAAAGTAAACGTCAAAAGGATGAGGGA
>JAATVT010000054.1 GCA_014523685.1 Nitrososphaerales archaeon TH5893 | reverse complement strand
ATATCAAATTCTGAAACCATCTTGGCAGAGAAAATATTGTGAGCATGTACGACATCAGGCCTTGTTTCTTTTAGCACCCTTTCGAGTTGTTTTTTGACAGAATGCCAATAGAATGGGACTCCCCTTCTCGCCCTAGGAGTCCAATGAACATTGAAAATTTTGGAGAAAACACTTCCTGCGTAGTTAGATTTCATTCCTGCAAAAACAACTTCGTGACCAAGGTTCAAATCCGTAGATGCCGATTTTTCTATCCTCCAATCAGGCAAATGCATATCCGATAGATGTAATATCTTCAAATAGTAGCACTCTAATGCACGACTATTGTAATTAGGTTTAATGTTCTGTTTGACTCCAAGAATATTCCCCATTGAACTCGCAAATAGCATTGCCAATTCCTACACATTCAAAGCGGCATATTGAGAAATTTCAGAATTCGCTGGGATGCGACTATCGCTATTTATTAAGCCTAACACTTTATATTCCCAGGAGATAATATTCGATTATTGAAATACCCTCTAATTCAGTAATTCTGGATCCTGTTCCTAGGCATTTTCAGAAGCGTCTTGTTTTATTTATTTTCTCTATAGGGTGCATGGTTCGGTTGATTCCCGAGATGGTAGCCCACCCCTATCCTGTAGGTTATGACGTCATCAATTACTATATCCCTGTAATCACAAATTTTCAAGAATACTGGCCGATTGTATCAGAACAATACCCACTATATGTCCTAATACTCCATTTTTTTCAGGCAGCAACGGATCTGCAGCCTCAAATTCTTGTCAGTATTTCAGGATTGATTCTTTACGGGTTTTTCTCTGTTTCATTGTTCATAATGTCCCGAAGATTATTTGGGCTAGGTGAATTCTATAGCATGTACCTAACACTCTTCGTAATATTTCAGTTACCAGTTTTGAGAACTGCCTGGGATCTTCACAAGGATATTCTATCTCTAACTTTATTCATGATCGCTATTTCCCTTATTTTCCCCCTCAGGCCGAGGATCGGATGGTACAGCTTAATCGGGACGTCTTTCGTCGCCTCAGTTGCTGTGTCTTTAGACAAAATGATAGGAGCACTTTTAGTCGGTTCCTTTTTGATTTATGGTTTTGTTGTCAGGTCCAAATACATAATTCTTCTGTCCCTAATAATTGTCGGATTTTTTGCGGCAGCAATAGCATCAAACTATGGCAGCATAGGACATTTTTTTAATGTATCTGCTGAATACTCGGAGACTAATTTATTAAGTCAGAATTCAGAGCCATATAGCCCAAAAAGTCTCTTGACGTTGTTCTTAGTGGTTAACTGTCCTTTGTTAGTTCCAGCTGGATTTGGTTTTATTTATTCTGATAACCGACTACTAAAGATTGCAGTAGCAATCTCCGCCATCGGATCCTTTTCCTGGGTAATTTTTCCGGACATGCGAGCCATAGCCGCAGATAGGTGGATCTTTGTGCTTGGTATTTTCTTGTCTATTTTTGCAGGGTACGGCATTGTCAGATATGCCCAGACCAAAACCCATCCTAGATTCAGGAGACGCTTACTATGTCTCGTTCTGGGATCATCAATTATCCTAGGACTAACGTATGAGACAATGCCTTATCATCTAGCATCATTCTCAGAAAATATGCTGGGTCAAAGTATCGAGCCATTCGGACCGGCAACTATGCAATTTAATTCTATTGCGGTTAAGGACACTGGCGAACTATTAAGAACGATAAATTGGATAAATGAAAATGTACCAAAAGACGCAATAATAATTGGGGAAAAACATTGGAGAGGATGGATGGAAATAAAATTGCAGGAAGACAGATCATTTCTATATTATTCAGATACCTCAGGGATCTTACAATTTTGGCAAAATTGCCGATTAGAGAATTGCTACTTTTTGGCTCGCTCATCACAATCATTAGAAAACGTGAGTGGAATTACAACCAGGCAGGTCTACCATAACAACCTATTCACTATTTACGAGATAGACAGCATTAAGAGAACACAATAGTACACATAAGAATTACTTTTTCAGATATATTTTCCTCCTGCATCTTTGAATATACTTTTTACTCAGCACAAGAGAATGGTAAGAGTAATTGAGGGAGGCCTATTCTCGTTGAAAGGGGTATTGGATTTTCATATGTCTAGAGGTAAGCCAATTAGAATTATTAAGCAATATCTTGTCACTAGAGTTAGTTATCTGGTATGAGGGTATTACATGTTTCACACGAATCGTTGCCTGATTGGAGGATAGAAAAATCAGCTATCACAGCAGCTAATATGAATAACGAGGTATTTTTTGTTGGGAGAGTCTCAAATTCTTACACCAGAAAAACATTTTCAAAGATTTACAAAATAAGTTGGGGGGCCAAGGCGAGGTTGGGATTACCATTCTATTGGCATTCTGTCAAAAAACAACTTGAAAGGGTGCTAAAAGAAACAAGGCCTGATGTCGTACATGCTCACAATATTTTTTCTGCCAAGATGGTTTCAGAATTTGAAATACCTTTTGTTTATGATGACCATGAATTTTGGTCCAGACTTTCAATGTTGTTGAGGGAGATGGTCCTAATGAGGGGGACAATTGAGAATGAATCGCATAAATCTGCCTCCCTAAAGAATATGGGTATTCAGCTGATGAGGATTCGACGAATCGTAATAAACAATTATGCTATTAAATTATGGACAAATTGGGAAAAAGAAATTGTATCATCCCATCCTACTATCACTGTTTCAGAACAAATTGCAGAACAGTTGAGAACAATCTTTCATGCCAAAGAAGTTTTTGTAGTGCCGAATTTTCCAATGTATTCGGAACTAAAGGATTTTGAAAAGCCACATTTCATTGATAATCTGTCTTCTGTGTATGCGGGGGGGGATGGACACAATATAGATAAATATCCTAGTCGGAATATCGACGATCTTGATAATACTTTTCTTCGGAAAGACATAGGTAATTTGGTTATAATCGGTTGGAATGACAAATCAACTTCTTATAAGGTTAAGTATTCTGGTTTCCTCTCAAGACAGGATATGTTTCGCGAAATGTTCAATCATTCCATTGGTCTGATTCCTTGGAAACGGCACTGGACCCACGATTTTTTAAGTCCCAACAAAGCCTACGAATATGCTCATGCGGGACTCGCGGTTGCTTGCACATCTTCTCTTAACGTTATCAAACAAATCCTAAAAGAACACTGTATTACATTTGATGATTATGAAGGCATGGCCACAAAGTTAATGTACTTCAAAGAAAATTTGGATGAGCTGTATAAGCGAAGGTTACAGATCTTCAATTATGCTCGTGAGAACTTGATTTGGGAGAAGAATGAAAAGTTCATATCAGAGGCCTATAGGAGT
>JAATVT010000053.1 GCA_014523685.1 Nitrososphaerales archaeon TH5893 | reverse complement strand
TGTTCAGCTGTTGGTACGTACAGAACACTTCCATCATTTAGTCTGACAAGAGGCGGTTCGATATTATCTACAAGCGCTATTGTGGAGGCCTTTCCGGGTACATCCATTTTAATTTGCGTTCCAACTACGGCCGCATGTTTTAACAGTATAGGTATAGAGGGGTGAATCCCAACAGTTGCAAATCCTGTGTTGTAACAGCGTCCATATCTCAATCTGAAGCCTCCAATTTTATTCGTCATGGAAAGTACTGGTCTTCCAGTGATGACCTCAGACATTCTATGGTATACTGCATCCTCATTCCCTGTTTGAATTGCTCCTTTCAAATCATTGAGCCAATTCCAACCATCCACCTCTAATATCTCAACAAGTTTAAGCAACTTTCGGCTTCTACCAATGAGGCCATCATTCATAACTCTCAACGCACCTCCTCGTACCCTGTCAGTGGAAACCCTTTTCATACCTCTATGGCCAACTACTTCTACCTGATCCGTGTCTATACCATCAAGCTCAACTGGCAAATTAGATATGCAATTAATAACATCTTCGTCCAATACCTTGAATTGAAAACTACCAACCTCTCGTTCATAGATTCTCAATTCTTCCACGAATCTTCCCGTCTCGTCATCAAAAGAATTTGCACTATAACTGCCGACGCCGACTATCTTTCTTGCATGATCAGCGATCAACATTGTTAAGGCAGCCTCGGTTCCCCCTGCTGATCGAATTGGGCCTGCGAATGATATTGAAAGGTAGTCGCTTCCATTGGAATTTTTTTTGAGTTGCACATCGGAAATTCCCTGTAGTGGAGCAATCGTTACCCCTTCTGTGACTATAGCCAGACTTACACGGACTGCGTTATCGAGTCGTGTTCTCAGGTCTTCGTCACCATATTCTCCTAATGCGATTTCTTCAGCAATTTTCAGAGCAGCTTTCTCCTTTGAAGTCCTGGAGAGAAGCTCACGCAATCTATCGGCAATATCAATATTATGCATTTTTGCAACCCTATCTGACAAGTCGAAAGCAATTTTGGATTCTACTCTATCAGTGACATCTATTCCTCTCTTCCGAGCTTCCACCCCGACATCAAGATTTCTTTGTACGTTCTCTAAAATCGATTTTTGATAATATACAAAGTATTCTGGGAGGGCAAGATTCTTGAGACAATTATGAGATTCAGCGATAATTGTCATAGTGTTATCTCCTAGCCATCTTTTACTATGGCCCCAAGTATTGAGGATAGTTTCAACTCCCAATTCGCCTCTTTTTCTATCATAGTTCCAATTACGATGATATCAGCTCCTGCACGAGCAATTTCACTGGCAGTTGCAGCATCACGAATCCCCCCACCGACAATAAGTATTCCGCCATAGTTTTTTCTTACAGCCGCCACCATTTGAGGCTGAACGCCTTGCTTAGCTCCAGAACCGGCCTCAAGATAGAGAAACCGCATCCCCAGGTATTGTGCTGCCAACGAATACATAACAGCAATCCCGGATTTATCATGGGGAACACCTCGAGCTCTTCCGACAAACCATGCAGTAGTGCCCTCGCCTATTATCAAGTAACCTGTTGGCAACGGTTCTATATTGTATTTCTTGACAGAAAGTGCTCCCAGAGCCTGTGCTTCGGTTATAAAGTATGGATTATCAGAATTGAGAAGCGAACTAAATAGAATTGCGTCCGCTGCAGGGCAAACTCCTGTGATATTGCCTGGAAATAATATCACAGGAATCTTGGTTTGCGATTTCACATTTGAAACGATCTGTGTCAATTCTAGTTGATCTGTGACGGATGATCCACCAACTAAAAGGGCTGAAATACCAATTTGCTCTAGCTTGGATACATTCGTTGGATTGGAAAGAAAACTCTCTGAATCAATAAGAGCAAAGCATAAGGTTCCGTGCTTTTTAATTTCAGAGGAAATGTAGTTTTCGACCTCATGCTTTGTTCCATACCCAGCATATCGAAATTTAGTCTTTCTCTCATCGTTGCTACGGTCGGGGGCTAATTCAATAAGTCCAATTGCTAGATTAATAATATAAGAGTTGTGAAAATTTCCCGAGATATACGAAGAAGTGTAACACCAGACTTGTTTAAATCTAATACTAGTAAGAATTAAGTATGCCCCGCAGCTATACTCATTTGTATAGCTGCAGTGGAAGATCGAAATTCCAAATTTAACAATTTTTATGACGAAATCTTACAAAAATCGATATTTACCAACCGTCAAATATCAATAATCTACAAAAGGGCAAATAATCAATCTACTCGGGGAAATATTTCCGCCGGAGCGTATTATCGGCAACTAAAACAGTGTCGGCTCAAAATCAAGTCGGTTTTATATTCAATTTTGCTGTTAAGACTATACGGAGTACTAGATGAACAGGCAATAAACACACTTGATAAGATTGCATTACAGTTAGTCGTGATGTCACAGGCTTCAGGGACTAATGACGTCGCGAAAGACCAGCTAGTTCAGGACGTAGCATCGGTCGTGCACAGGCTTATCAATACTATGTACAAGGTGTAGGATTATTTGTCAATAAGAATAAATCACGGCATTTAGATGTAACACGTGATGTCACTTGGCCCTTTTGAATCCTATTTACAAATTTTGATATCTATTCTGATTCCATTTCTAGTGGGATTGGTCTTTGGTATCGAATACAAAAAGATCAAGAATATTATGCCAAAAAGGCACGATAATACGAGTATAATCAGTGCGATAGTGTCCGAATATACTAGAAAACTGACTAAATACGATAGTGCCATTGCGGGACTCTGTGTAAGATTGGACGTAATGGAATCCAGAGGTCAAAAGCATTCAATTACTCAACAATTGCATTCTGCACCCACTAGACCGATAGTAGGTTCAAGTGACATGTCACACGATCAATCACGACGATCAATATATGAATATCACGAAGATAAGAAAATTGAACCTATGAATGAAATCTCAGGTAGCATATCCAGTTCCTATGATGTACAAAATGGAACGACCGAGTATGTATTGAAGTTATTAAACGAAAGGTCGATGACATCTAGGGAAGTTCAACAGGCTATCGGGAGATCAAGAGAACACACATCACGTTTAATGAAAAAATTACACGAATATGGTTTTGTCAGCAGAGATACAAAAGCTAAACCCTTCAAATATGCTCTAACTGAAGCCAGTCGACTGCGACCCAAAGAGGAATATCACGTGATACAAGGTGCTGGTCTAGATGCCCCTAACGTGTCACATAGTTCTCACGTTGAATCCACTGCCAAATAGCATAACCTTTCATCTCCTCACAAGTCAAATTAGAGCCCTTAACTCAGATATTATAGCCATATAGAAAAATACCTAATCTCGTCACACTTTACATTTTGGGACTGTTTACAAAATTGCCTACATTCGTACAGTGTGATTACATCGTGATATGATGTGCGCATCTGTCGTAAGATCTAGAACTAGCAATGTGTTAACCCAAACAGAAGGAATTCTGGTCGTGTTGAGACGAGACTCTAAAAATATTTGAAAAAATCAATGGACAAATTGACCCATATACTTGGAAACCTTCGATTTAAGTTATCGCCAGAATATTAAGTCAAACATGAGAATTTGTAGAATTACGATGGATTTACTGAAATTGGTATGAATAAAAAAGGTTGAATTTACAACGGATTATGAAGAATCCAAATATTTTTAAAAGCAATTAAGCCTACTAAATCAGTAGATTTAACAGCCTTTTAGGTCCTTTTTGTCATGAAAACGAGTAAAAAGTGGTGTTATTTTGTATTATTTAATATCCAAGACAAACGAACTTTATAGGAAGGAAAGAATATGAAGATTCTGCGTTCATCCTTTCAAATGCGTTAACACAGACGCTTAGGTTCGTAACTCATATTAAGTTTCCTTCATATCACGTCACTCACTCTACACCACACAGCACACAATACACACGCCACATCACATCACAACACATTATTGACATGACTGGTTTAGTATACGGCATATTTTGACAACATTGGGTTTTAGGTTTTTATTTATAGAACATAGGATGATAACAAAGTGATAAAATCTTCATTCCGCCAGTAAATAAATATAGAAACCTAACACCTGTGTCAACTGCAATGAAGTCAAAATTGCATTTTAGATACAGTATGGTAATACTTCCAATCTTTGTAATCATTAGCCATATCATCTTAGGATTTCCCCTAGGTATTTTTGGACAAACAAATACAGACCC
>JAATVT010000052.1 GCA_014523685.1 Nitrososphaerales archaeon TH5893 | reverse complement strand
TCGTAATCATCCTAGTTCCCCGTGATTATATTGTTGTTTTAAGTAAACTTTCTGAACTAATGTTATCTCAAATTATCTCATAGAAATTATTCTGTTATGCATCCGATATTGAATGGTATCTAGTTCGAGGCGTAAAAGCAACTGGATGATTGTAGTAAAGTGCCAAAACCTATAGAGGAAGCACGAAATCAAGATGATAATGATACTGAGATACCTGTATTAGGGGCAGAGTTAGGATACGGTTGACTTAGTGTCTTTCCTTGCAGTACTTTATTCCACGCTCGGTGAGACCCATCATATCGTTATCATCAATATCAAAATACTTACTATCATCTCTGTACTCTTCTATGACCTCTTCTACAAATTCTCTATCTGTAAATCCTGAAAAACCTGATTGCCATACATCCATAAAAATCCACCGCAGGTCCCCTCCATTTTTCTCAAAATTTTGATGTCTTTTGCACAGTTCGTCCATTAAATTATCTCTGAGAGTGTTTTTGTCTTTTTCTGGATCATCTATGCTGACACGGTCTGACATTTCTCTTATTCAATAATTGTTGAGGGAGATCATTTAAAGGTACTTCTAAATGGTTTATCAAATTTAACAAATTCCATAATGATTTATGTCATGTAGTGACATGTATGTCGCTAGTGTTAACGTCATTGATATAGTACAATCTGAATATTCCCTTTATGGTCATAATAACGTGTAAAGAATGCAAAGAATCTATTTATCTCACTCCTCACGCTTTTTGGAATATAACTGACTTTGGTTATAAGTGTCCTAGATGCAATGCGATAAATACGATAACTTTGGAGAAGGGAGAACCTAAAGAAGCAAGTATAGCTATCGCACAGGAAAATATTAGGTTCTTCTTTATCCTATCTTTTTCCTTCTTTAGTATTAATCAAATGATGCGAGAAACAAAATGCGTGATCAAAAAAAGATTGGGGGGTGTTTTGGTTAATTAACTCCACTATCTGTTCCTTGACTATCTGATTCTTCTGTTTCTGTATCTTCTTCAGGTTCATCCTCTTCTTCCTCAGCAGTTCCAATGTCAACTGCTTGATTCGTTACTGTGACAGTATCATTTGAAATAATGACGCTAACCCCTTCTGGTGGAAAAACATTCATGTCCGTATCAGTTGCTCCCTCTGTGCTAATACTTGCGGTACCGTTAGCTGGAAGTGGTTCTCCAGGATTTATTGAAATATCTATTCCGCCTGTTAAGGCCCCGGTTGGAGCGTCCTTTACGAGAGGTTGAGCAGACACCTGTATAGTGCTTACTAAGAATAATACTAGTCCTGTGCTTAAAACACTAACAAATTCTAGGTACACCTTTTTCATATAGTTATAGTAGGTTTTCCATGATTTAAGCACTTTCCAATCCGGGAGAGTCCCTAGAATAAATAGTCTAAAATATCTATATTGAGTTATTATTTGTTTTTAGGTCCTAGATTCAACTGTATGATTGAATGCTATCTAATTATCGAGATAACGAAATTCATAAAGTAGAATCTGAATATTCCCTTTATGGTCATAATAACGTGCAAGAAATGCGGAGAACTATGTTCGCCAATCTAACAGATCAAACTAGGCCCAGGTTATTTCTGCAAACCACAGGAAACAGAAGCACAATGTCAACTTGAAGTCCTGCGGCATTTGTTTTGCCCCTGAACCTATACGCATATAGCGGTGTCGTTTATTTAGCGATAACGAAAATGAACTATATGACCATTATATCTTGATAATTGATATTTTTAGTAATATAGGAAGCACGACATTAGTAGACCATTATCCTGGTATGCTTTTGTTTCCCTTTGAAAACTTATCACATACGTCTATCCAACTGAAGTTACATTATAAGGCTGCATCAAAAGAGCAGCCCAATTAGTAGAATAAACTTTTACAGGTTCATAGAAGACAAGCATTTTAGTACCATTAATTAGTTCTATATTGGAGCCTGATTGTCCTTTTATTGCATTCTTGAAGCCTCGTAGATTGACAAATGATTCTATTTTACTGTCCAAGTTTTTATCAGAATCAGCTACCTTCTGCCCATACTGATCAACGTATACAATACGACTACTACCATACTCATTATCAGTAATGTTAAGTGACTGAAGTGATTCTTCTAGAGATTTATCAAATCCTCCTACCCATATCCCCAGCAAGGGACTGCTTTCCTCATTATTTTCAGAATATATTGGAACTGCTATTACCACTTGTTTAAGTCCAGAAGAGGCAGATACAAATACTCCACCTAGATATGTACCATGTGTACTAACTACTCCTTTGAAATATTCTCTATCAGCAAAGTTTGTCCCCGTAAGATTTTGTTGACGAGAATATGGTTCTTGTAAGTACATATCGCCATTAGGCATGATAAAAGTAATGACTCTGAAATCTTTGTTTGCAGCCAAAACATCTTGAGCTACGTTTCTTTTCGCTAGGTCAGCGTCTTTTGGTATTCCATGCAAGGTTTTTAGTGTGTTGTTAAGCATATTTGCATAAGATACATTTTTTACTTCTGGTAATTTACTTGTTATTTCCAAAATTGCAGCTGATTTATTGAGCCTGTCCTCTAAATTATTAGCTAAAATCTTTATAAGAATATCATTTTTGTTATCTGTTATAATTTGTTCTGGTATTGCTGTTCTTTGGTTTTGAGCGCTGCTATTAATACTCGATTGCTGTGCAGATACAAAAATTATAGGACTACTGCTGATTATCGATATTAGAAAGACTAGCGCTGCCTTAACCCCTGCGTTTGCTCTCATAAGGATATTCATATTACATGAGTGTAATATAAGGTGACTCCAATGTATGCTACGTCAACGACTATCAACGCATCTGAGGTAGGAAGAGAAGAAGGAAGAGATCAAAGGCGGACTTGCGGAATTACAAAAACGTGGGATCAAAGTTACTAGCTATACCGAAAGTAGAGGATAACAGAATGTTGGTTTTATTGTTGTGCCTGCATCTGTTCAGGACACTCCTTGTTTAGTTGTTGTATTTCATTAACTACTCTGCTCCTCCATTGTCCATATTCACCACTATCTATTGCATCTTGGGCTCTCTGTATAAGCGATTGCACCTTTGCAGAACATTGCTCGGACTGATTAGTTTCAGATTGCACTTTAATATTTTGTTGACCTTCGCAGTTGTCGGATTTGCTGTCACCTTCAGTCGCATTAAGGTCTGCTATATTATCTTCGCCTAGGCCACAAATGAAATAATCTTTACCCTTTCCCCCAGATAGAATATCATTTCCCGAACCTCCAAATAGATTATCATTTCCATCCTCTCCACTTACGCTGTCATCTCCAGGTCCCCCAAGCAATGAATCATTCCCAGGTCCTCCGGACATCTTATCATCCCCATTATTGCCTTCAGCCTCGTCATCACCCTCATCTCCACTTATGTCATCATTATCTAGTCCGCCTATAAGATAATCATTATCTTCCGACCCACTAATAATATCCATTCCACGACTTCCATCAATTTCATCCACTCCTGTAAGACCTACCAAAGTATCATTACCTCCAGACCCGCTTATGCGATCATTGCCTGGAGTTCCGGTAAGATTATCATTTGTAGAGTTCCCCCTGATCCTTTCAGCTAAAACAAATGGGATCATATTGTCAAGACATGCGCACACCATTATAGTACATACGGCTAAACTCGTAACTAATAGAAGCAAAAAAAGATTAAAAAGCAACTCAGATTACATGTGAGGATGTCTCTATTTATAGATTCAAATTGCCTGCATTTTATGTATGTGGATGTCTTCATGTCAAATAAAGCATAAACCTAGTTAAAAATGGCAAATGTACTGTTTAGGTTTAGTCCTAGTTGTTGAGCCGGAAGTAGCGAGCTTTGGCATTATCCACTATTATACAATATCTGGCTTAACTTGTTTTGAGACTTGTGAGCGAACTTCGGCTGACTCTCCACCAGTATAATGTTTATTTCATATATTTTCGTAGATTATATTAGTGGCCATGACTCAAAGCAATAATGATAATAAACTAAAGGATCCATCAGTCAAAAGGTTATTTGAAGGCAAGAACTTTGTATTCATATCAACCTTAATGAAGGATGGGACACCTCATCTCTCTCCAACATGGGTAGACCTGGAGGAACAAGATGGTGGGCATATACTTGTAAATACTGCGATTGGTAGAGTAAAACAGAAAAATGTATCACGAAATTCCAACGTTGCATTGGCCATTTATGATCAAAATAATCCTTATGATATGGTTTCTGTAAGAGGTAGAGTAGTCGAACAAGTTAGTGGAGATGTTGCTGAAAAACATATAGATAAACTGGCAAAGAAATACATGGGGTTAGACAAATATCCTGGTCGTTCAGCGGGGGAAAAAAGAATAATATTAAAAATAAAACCTAAAAAAGTATTTCATATGAAATATGGATAGAGCGCTGTATTTATTGCTCCCAGAACAAGGATGCTTGAAACGGCAATAGAAATAGCAAATTTATATTTGTTGATGAATCCAAAGCAAGAAGTATATAAGCAATCATAGCAGTGATAGAGGAATCAATCGGGGTGGGAGAGATCCACACCTGATATGCTTTTGTCTCTGGACTCGAGAGACTTATCACATACGTCTATCCTCTATTATCATAACCTATAGTATCATGGCTATATGTGACTAATGGAAACAGATAGTTAGCAATAACCAAAAAAGGATATTAGATTAGGTAGATCTGCATCGCTCAATATGTCAGGACCTCATTGATCTTGACAAGTACATTAAATTTTACTAATGGTGTAACTTCATAAGATAGTGAGTGCTATAATTTATTAACTTGTGAATTATCAGTTATTAATAGATAAACTGCAAAGCGT
>JAATVT010000051.1 GCA_014523685.1 Nitrososphaerales archaeon TH5893 | reverse complement strand
GCACAAATAATTTATCAATATTCTAGCCAATCAATACACCCTTGAGGGTATATAGGTACCTTCAGCCCTATGTCAGCTAGAGTGCATTTGTGAACACTGAGAGGTTCTAAAGATTACGTGTGATAGTTTTTATCTAGTTTCGGAATATATATCGTATGTTATTGACATGTAACTTACTGTGATAATTATGAAAGTATTGATAATTTCCCACGAATCTGATTTAGACGGACTGTTTTCTGCTGCTATTGGCTTGATTAGATATCCTCAGGCCCGAACTGTTTTTCTAGGTTATGGGAAAGAGAGCTTTGAAACCCTGGTACAATTCGTCCACAAATTCATTGACTATTCTCTCTCTGAGCAAGAAAAGGGATTAATAATAATATGCGACTTAGCATTAAATGAAGACAGTTCGCTGATTCACTTATGTAAGGGAGCATTTGCTGAAGCAAAGACTGCTGGTTTTAGTATACTTTGGCTGGACCATCATCCATGGACTGATGCGGCAAAAGGCGCAATAGATCCCTTTGTTGAGATCATTCTGGACGAGACTGGAAATAGGTGCGCCTCTGAACTCGTATACGATAAATTCTTGTCAGGAAACCAGTTTGCAAATAAATTAGGCAGCATGGCGCACTCGATGGATTTTTTTACCAATGACCAATATCTCACTCCAATACCCGAGCTCATTGTCTATTATCAAAATAGTCCTTGCAGATATGCGAAGCTTTCATCTCTCGCAGAAAAAGTCTCTCGGGGGATACTGTGGGATGTCGACATGCAGAACGAATATGCTTTATTCAGTCGGTTGCAAGAGAAAGCTAAAGTTGAGGCTTATCAGACCATTCAAATTAAACAAATAGACGGCAGATTCTCGGCAGCCTTCGTTCAATCCTCACCATATATACAAAATAGCCTTTTCGCGCATGAACTTTTTGAAAAGACTAATTCAGATTTGGTGATGCTTTATGGTAAGGATAATAAGGTAAGTATACGTCGGAACAACAATATGATTTCGTGTCGAAGAATCGCTCAATGCCTAAGCGACGGCGGAGGTCATGATTTTGCTGCTGGGGCGAGATTCAAAAGTGACCCTACAGATCGCAATGAAATTACGAAAGAACTAGAGGAAGCGGTATTAAAATCATTTATGTATAGGGAAAACGATCCATGATGCTCCTTTCATTTTTCCTGTATATCTTGTTGGGACCACGCAACTACGAATACGAATGATGTGCTGGAATTGTCTGTTACATGTATTTATAATCCGTCAAAAAGGTGATTACATCACTTGGGGAGAAAATAAGAGTGGAGAATATAAAATTATTTGACTGCTCACGGCGCCACGATGTTTCCAAATGTGCCGCAGTTGTTAAAAGTGGTGGGGTAATAGTTTTCCCAACCGATACCGTATACGGTATCGGTTGCGATCCCTATAATCATACTGCCGTCAGTCGAGTTTTTGTTATTAAAGCTAGAAAAACAGGTAAACCTCTCCCAATACTTGCATCAACAATGAAGGATGTAAAAAATATTGCATTATTAGACTATAGAGCAAGTGTATTGGCTAGAAAATACTGGCCAGGTCAATTAACCCTCGTATGCCCCCTCTTGGACTCGAATATTTCATCTCTACTCGTTTCAAATAAGGAGGCAGTAGCTGTTCGAATACCTGGCAACAAATGTACATTGGAATTGGTTAGTGAATGTGGATTTTTGGTGGGAACTAGCGCCAACATATCTGGAAAGGCACCGGCCAGAAATATTCG
This sequence comes from Nitrososphaerales archaeon TH5893, assembly GCA_014523685.1. Classification (GTDB taxonomy): domain Archaea; phylum Thermoproteota; class Nitrososphaeria; order Nitrososphaerales; family Nitrososphaeraceae; genus TH5893. The sequence continues at coordinate 6,040 of JAATVT010000051.1, read as the reverse complement.
ACAGATATTATCATCATCCTTAAAGGGATTTGACGCCATGCTGGACGGAGGATACATGACTCATGAAAAAGAATCCACTATAGTTGATTTATCCAAGAAAGATCATTCAAATATTGTTAGAGAAGGCGCCATAAGATCAAAAGACATTCGTGAAACACTTTCCACAGGGGGACTGACAAATTAAGGCTTTTAATGTTGTGGCGTCAACTTTCAGGTATGGAGAAATTAAGGCCGAACAAGAACTGCATGAGATATTTAATGTACTAGGAGACTCATTCGCAGAAATAGAGTCTACCTCGATTAGTGGACTACTCAAGTGCCTAACTCACATTGACCTATTCTCCTTACCTGGAATGCTCGCAGATTTGCTAAAGGAAGAGCCATGGAGATTTAGATATGTCTTGAGGATTTTACCGATTGAGAAAGTAACCAAGGCAGAAATTGATATTATACGCAGATGTGTCAGGGAGATTTCGGAGAAAATACTTCCATCACAAACTTTTAGAATCACAGTTGAGAAACGACACAACTCTATGAGGTCAATTGATTTGATACAAGCTATAGCTTCGGATATTGAGAGGAAGGTAAATTTATCTAATCCTGACTGGATAGTTTTGGTTGAAGTACTTCAAGATGTTGTGGGGTTATCTGTTATCAAACCTCATCAAGTATTTAGCTCGGTGGTTGCAATGAGAAAGCTCGGCGACGATTTTATTTGATAATAAGAGCAGACCGTTCAATAAGATATTGCGTAATGAAGTTGTCGTCACGATGTGATAATTGATTCCGTTTGTTTGCCAAAATGAGTCTAAAAATGTGATCTCTGCTTTCCTTATCGATCTTTATGACTGAGTTGTCTAAATTAGGAAATGTTTTCATAATTCTCTTTCTTATATGGTACACTTTTCTTTTATTTGTTGAATAAATAATTATAATCGCGGGGTGATTTGTTTTTAGACCAGCATGATTTAACGCTAAACTAATTTGGTTTGTTAACGATAATCTAAGCAATAAGTCCATCTCTGGCTTCATAGTTAGGGTCAAGTTTCTTTTTTGGGATTCCAGCGTAATCTTCAAAACTCCAAGAAGATGATCAATACCATATGCTGCCCTAGCGTTAATTGTCTGAATCGATACGCCTTCGAAAGAAAGCTTCTGAATCCTAGTTATGAAATCAGAAATTTTTGACGTCTCGATTGACCTTAAGCCCATGACACAGATGAAGGTATCATTCAGTTTGTAGTACTTTGTATTTTTTATCTCAGGATCTGACAGAATCAATCGTGATTTCCTTTTATTTTCACGTCATTACTATAAATGACCATTTGCACGGGATTTACCACGCGACTATGTCTGTAGCTAGTACGCCATAACCAAGATTTTGAGATTTGGAAGCACTACCCACCATGGATTATGGGTATGACCGTAACAATATCACCGTCTCTCACCAAGGATTCATTAGCGTCTAAAAGAGACGAATCTACCCCGTTTACCACAATTAAAAAATTATCTCTCTTGAAAAAGGTATTGTATCCTGATACAGACCCGTCCAAGTATGAAACTATTTCATTTATCGAGGCTGGATGTTTTTTGTATTTCAAGGAAGAACATCCCATTGCTTTTTTGTATCTTCCAAGTAATCTTATCAGTATCAAGCTAATATGCCACTATTGGTTCAAATCTAAAATCCGTACCCTTATTCTTTTCTATTTTCATCGATCACAGATCCTGGTGGTTCTATGGCTTCTGATTCCGAGGAACCGGCCTGAACTTCTTGTTGACTTGAGTTTTTTCTTAGATAAGATGTGAGATAGCCTGCAATAGTATTTCTAAGTACCTTGGATCTTATTCTAGCCAACTTATTTACCATCTTTTTATTATGTTCGAAATCCTGAACGAATTTGTCTGGGTATCGTGACAAAAGCTCGGTTGAAATCCTGCGTACACGGTCCATACCATGAGCTCTGTAGGAAGGATATTTTATCCTTGTCATAACCTGCGACCTACATACTGACACCAATTTACTGTGAGCATTTCTAGGGTCTCCTGATACGACATCGTTATTACCTCACTGACTGTCTTTACAACGGTAGTCAAAAATGAACTTGGTAGTGCTGGATAATCTCCAAAACAGTGAGAATACTTGTTGGGCCCGTCAGTTTCAGTCAAAATTCGATTCTTGTCAGCCTTTTTAAGCAGGACTCTTTTGTCCTCAGAGTAAAGCACGGCAGGGCCATACGAGACATAGTAACCTCTGTCCATACACTTTCTTAACTGTTCCTTATTCCCAGAGAACCAATGTATGAGAACACTGGTGATATCATATGAGCTCATCAGTTGCAATACCTCATCTAGTGATTTCCGAGAATGGACTGAGATCGGCTTGTGATGTGACTCGGCAAGCTGTAGCATCAATTCAAACACTTCCTTTTGTTTAGGGTAAGGAGAATAGTCGTTTATTGTATAGGTTCTGTCCAACCCAATTTCGCCTATACCATCAACGAATTTAACATTTGTTTCGAAGAGTAGTTGGAATCTAACAACATCTTCACGACTGGCATATAATGGATGAATACCAATGAATTGGAAAATAGTGTCACGATGGACAAGATTATTAAGAAGTCTAATGCTGCGAAGCGATGTTTGGTTATCGACGCAAACGGAACAGACCTTTATCCTCATCGCTTTAAATGTCGCTATAATGGAATCAATATATAATGAAAATTCATTATCGGTTAGATGAATATGAGCATCGACCAAAGACATAGATTTCATTTTTAGTTCAAGCTACCTTTTAATATAGTCCCCACAATTAATGCGAAGCCTCCTTAAACCTACAACGAACTCGGGCAAAAGACATTTGTTAATACCAGGGATGTCTTACCTGATTACTATATCTGAATATCCATTCTTACTTTAGAACCTAAGCGATTACTCTTAATACCTAAAATTGGATATTATTTAGAAGGCACAGTAGACATACCCTGGACGGGCAACCTTTAACGTATACAAGTGAGGAGAGGAGAGTATTTAGGGATAATACTGAAAATGAAACAATAATTGAATATCCAACGTCAGGCAGGAGAGTAGTTAAGGATAGCAAAGGTAACGTTACTAGTGATTCAAATACGAACACAAACACACATAAGGTAAGGGAAGGTAATGTCATGTCAAATCACGGACTTATTCGGAAAGATCATCTAATCCTTATAGCTGTCATATCTGCTCTTGTTATTACAAGCTCATCAATCAGTACCCATAGTTACTTTGACATTACCAAAGCAGTGTATGGTCAACCAAATCCAGACCAAATGAATTCCAATGCTACGAGTATGGTAAATACGGAAGATATCCCATTAGAAAAAGTACATGTAGGAGATATTGATGTTGCGTACAAAGTGTTTGGTAAAGGTGACCCTATAATACTTTTCAATGGCGCTTCTGATAATATGGATGCCTGGGATCCTTCTTTTCTAACGGCCCTTTCTTCAAATCACACAGTAATTGTGTTTGATAGTCGTGGAATTGGAAATACAACAACTGGTTCCAAACCATATTCTATGCAGCTACTTGCAAACGATACAGCTGGTTTGCTTGATGCTCTAAAAATACCAAAAGCAGATGTTATGGGATATTCTCTAGGTTCATTTATAGCTCAGGCATTTACAACTAGCTATCCAGAAAAGGTTAACAGCCTTATACTCGTTGCCTCGACTTGTGGTGGAAAAGATGGTATTGATCAACCACCTGAATTTAAGAAATTGCAATCCGAACTTGTAAATAAATCTCTAAATAATATTCCAATCACTACAGATGAAATAAAATATCTTGTGGCTGCCTCAAATGGATTAGAATGGACCAAACTGCATCCTGAATCTCTCGAAGGATTTGAAAACATTACATCATTACAACAATTGAAGCCTGGTTTGCCCCCTGAAATAGCTAACAATCAGAACAACGTAGGACATGCTTGGACGGCTGCCAACTGGAGTGGTGCTTGTGACGAGCTCGCGAAATTGGCTAAACCCACCTTGGTTATAGCGGGAACAGATGATAATTACTACGTGCCACATGGAAATGCCTTAATTCTTGCAGGCAAAATTCCCGGAGCCTGGCTTGCACAAATCAAAGATGCTGGTCATGCAGTAATGGATCAATATCCGGCTGAGATTGGTAATATATTGAATACATTTCTATCGACTGCAGGCCAAAATAATGTGACCGGTGGAAATATGACCGGTGGAAACATGTCATCATAATGTAGAATAAGCAAATGGACGTATCGGATGTCGTGGTAAAGTCTTCGCCCCTTCAGAGCCTAAAAATTCCGAATAAGTCAATTAGGTGTATACCTTATGAGACCTATTCTCACGTATTCTCATACGGCGTCTATAAGGGAGGCAATATTTAACATACACCCAACTACATAGTTTACATATGTCCACTAATCCAGAATTAGGACTCGCAGCGATGTACCGGTTTATGAAAAAATCAGGAGCAGAAAGGGTGAGCGATGACGCTGCTGATGAACTTCGGAAGATACTTGAAGAAGTAGCAGCCAAGATTGCTTCGCAAGCCCTGGATTTGTCTATTCATGCGGGAAGGAAGACAATAAAATCTGAAGACGTTAGACTTGCAGCCAAGAATATTCTAAAGTTATAGACTTCACCTAATATGGCCTGCTGGGCAAGACTTTTTATCTTCCGCTATATCCTACCCTAGGAATAAGAATGATAATCCGTGAGGGTTCCTATGTGTTGCTATTTCATACCCCTAGAAAAAAATGGCTTGTCAAGGTAGCAGTTGCAAAGAAGATGCATACTCATCTCGGAGTAATAGATTTGTCAAATGTAATAGGAATGGAATACGGATCCGTCATACAATCGACTGAAGGGAAGACAATTTATCTGATTCAGCCGACAAACTACGATTTTATCATGAAGTCAGAAAGGAAAACTCAAATCATCTACCCCAAAGATTTGGGTTTTATTGTTGCTCGAACTGGTTTGGAAAATGGATCGAAAGTACTTGAAATTGGAACTGGCAGCGGGGCACTTACAACCTTTATGGCCAGTATTGTAAAGCCAAATGGACACATTTACACTTTTGACATAAACCCAGATTTCATGGCCGTTGCGAAACGTAACCTACAGAAGGCCGGGGTAATAGAATTTGTTACTCCCTCCCAATATGACCCACACTTGGGAATAGGCATTAAGAACGCTGACGTGGCAATAGTGGATCTTGGCGATCCGTGGACTGTGATCCCTCAGGTTTATGAATCCCTCAAAAACAGTGGGTCGTTCGTTGCAATATGCCCAACTTTTAACCAGTTAGAAAAGACAGCTATCGAACTAAGAAAAGACAGCTTCGTAGATGTTGAATCTGTAGAAATAATCATCAGAACTCTTGAGGCTCGAGAAGGAATGACAAGGCCATCTAGTCGGATGATAGCACATACGACCTATCTGATATTCGGTAGAAAGGTTAGCAACTAGCTATAGGATTTAACACCACTAGGAAATGAGAGCGTAAAAATATGATACCTCCGCATTCAATGGCCCTATTACGCGATCCGTGAGGAGCTGATTGTTGACTGGAAACAGTCGGTCTCCCCTATTTTGATATCAAATTGTGTTTAATTGTCGATTGCATCCTGTAACGATGGTGCGACTCCTTATCAGTTCCTCTGAGTGGAACAACATAAAGTTTACATTCCGAGAATCTGCTTCAACAATGATCTGTAATCGATATCCTCTTTCTTGCTTCCAGGCGAAGGGAGTTCAAATATTAGCGGTATAGGACGCTTGGCCCTTATTTCTGTTAGTTGGTAACGGATTTCCTTCCCAATATCGTCACTAAGAAGGAGGAGGCCAACGTCATCTGAGGTTCCTATGCTGTTTATTTGTGAAAGCGCTTGCCCTGGTGAATCGGCGACAATCCCTTGTACACCTGCCAGTCGGAGGCTCGTAACAAAAACTCTGCTACCGATTGCAACCAATCGCATTTAGTTAAATGCACCTTCGACTTTCTTTTAATC
>JAATVT010000050.1 GCA_014523685.1 Nitrososphaerales archaeon TH5893 | reverse complement strand
GTCAATTTGGCTACGCTTCAGCCGTACCAAATGAGTTTTAATCAACCATTGCTAATGTAGAAAGTATCGGATCGTCTTTTAGCGCTTCTCTAATAGTCAAAGATGGAAATGCAATTTTGATTCTTTGTGATCTGCCATAACGCCCTTGGCTTACTACATCGGTCATCACCAACCCCAACTGATCAAGCTCGCTTACTATTTGTGTCATGCGACGTTGGGTAAGCGGTTCCTGCTCAGTATATTTACATAATGATGAATAGGTTTCATAAACCTCTCCTGTATTTCCATTCTTAGATTTCATAATTGCTAATAGTACTATTTTGGTATGAGTAGTAGAATTTCTTAGAACTTCGTAATTGGTATCTTTTTCAATTTTTTCCTGGGCCTGTCTAATATGTATTTCCTGTACGTCTGATGCTCTTTCTCTCTCAGCAATCTCTGCAGCAACTCTCAGCAGATCAATTGCCTTTCTTGCATCCCCATTTTCTTTTCCAGCCATCGCTGCGCATAAATTTATTGCTGCTGTAGAAATAGCATCGTCATTGAATGCAAGCTTAGCTCTATCAGACAAGATCTTTTGTAACTGCAATATTGTATATGGATTAAATACCATTTCTTCTTCGCTTAGACTACTCCTTACTCGTGGATCTAGTTTATCTTTAAATGTTAGACTATTAGATATTCCAATTAAGCTAATGAAACCACCTTCATACATCCTCTCATTAGCCCTTGTGAAGTTATATAAAATATCATCACCGTTTTTGTCCACAAGCGAATCGATCTCATCAATTACAAGAATAACATGAAGTTTTTTTTTCTTTTGTATAAAATCGAGAATCCTATCCGTTGCTTCACCCATAGACAATCCAGTAAAATATACTTGCTGCTTCTTTTCTCCTTTGTTAATTCCCATTTCTTCTGCAATTTCGTAGAGAATTTTGTATGCTGTGTTTGCAGTCTTGGCATTTACAAACGGCACTATAACATCTATTTCTAGTTCCTTTGCTTTCTTTTGCAGCCGCTTAATTATATTCTTTATTACTGCTGTCTTCCCTGTACCTGGTTTCCCAAATAATAATAAATTGGACGGTCTTGCACCTTTTAAGACTATAGATAATGTCTGTGCTATTGTTCTAGCTTCTTCATCTCTAAAGGGAAGCTTTTCTGGGACATAATCTATTGTTAATGTCTTACGATCCTTTATCAATATTTTTCCTGCTGTGGCTTTTGTAAAGATACCTTCTAGAATATCGTCGCTCAAATCTAGTTATTTACTCCTAAATGAATTATTAGTATCTTATACAGGCACCCCTGTCCTTCCTTTCCAACACGATAATATTTGTTAATATTATATTAACACTCTATTAACAATGACTTTTAAACACACAAATCAACTATTATAGATTAGGATATAAAATATATTAATTTGATTAATTGTTTTATGAGATTATTAATTGGACACGAAATAATAGGGTGCGTGACTGCCAAATATGTAATATATTAACACTAATATTAACAGAACCTGAACAGAAATAGAAAACAGCGGAAAATGACCCCTTTATTTCCACTGGAGCGTTAGAATATCTGTTAACAATGTTAAAATAGGCAGATTGAACCCCTCTATTTCCACTCGAACTATTAAGCTTCTTTTATCATCGCTAACTGAACTTAACAGTCTAAAACTGTTAATAAAAATATAGGCATCTCAATGTTATGCAGATTACACAAATCATATGTTAACAAAAGCCATTTTCTAATGAAGGTCTATATGTTAATGTTAATACTACCCCAAAGTAAATTTTATTATATAATAGGAGTTAGCCTAGCCTAGCATTCTAGGCCAGTATATGAACTATGACAATTGCAGACTGCCTACAATTTAATTATATAAAATCAGTATATATATGATTGATAATGCAGATCACAAAAAAACTAGAAATACAATCTAAAAAGAAAATTATAGAATTTCTGAATAATCAGCCGGTAGGAAGAATAGCGTCAATTGATATTAATGGACATCCACAGATTATCCCAATGAATTTTGTATATTTGCAACAAAATTATCCAAATAACAATTTAGCAGATACAATAAGAAGGTCAGACGCAGTGTATATGCATTCCTATCCTTTGGGTGAAAAACTTGATAATATTAAAAGAAACTCGAAGGTGGGATTTGAAGTAGATCAGCATATTTGCTTCTTACCGTCATATTATTTCCACCCTACTGATGCATCACAAGCCGATACTCTCTATATTAGTGTGGTTATAAAAGGAACTGCATTTATTGTTGAAGACAATGAAGAAAAAGCCCAGGCATTGAATGGCCTTATGAAAAAATATCAAAAAGAAGGAAAATATGAGATTCTCGATCCCTTTATGCCATCTGTACACGAAGTCGCTGTTATCAAGATAGTTCCAAAAGAAATGCGTGGCAAATATAAAATAGGACAACATTGGGCCCCAGCCTACAGACTAAAGATGGCCAAACATATTATTGAAAGAGAAGAAAAAAAATATGCAGAAACCATACTCAATACTATGGGTGTAAGTATTTCTCCAGACGGTCATTTGATAATAAGGGAAGAGCCATTAATGTAATAATCTTAAACTAATTATAATATTAGTCTCATCATAAATCATAGATGAACTGATGAAAAAAGATTTGAATCTGTGTAATCTGCTACATTATTGATGTAGTCCACAAATCTGATATGCGAACATAGCATATCCAGTAATTCTGCCCGAACGTCTTAACGGATAAAAGTTATTGGTATCCTTGGGCATAATTTCATATTTTAGTTCTACTGCATTTTGTTTTGATATAGGTAATATAATTAAACGTATACCAAGTATATTGTCCCATGGTATCTCTGGAAGTAGATCTTTATTGATAACGATCATGGCGACTACCCTATTCGGTTGTCTCTTATCAGCGATAACAAAATAGTCATAGTCATCTTTATCTGTAAAGGGATCTGGCATAGTAAATGGATCTATGTGTATGTATCTCCTAAGACTATCTCTGAAAGAATCAGCCAATCCTGTCATTATAGCTAAATCAATTATAGTTGATTTTTGTACTTCTTCTAAAGTCGGAGGCTTTATTGATTTTAACATACACTCACATAACTTCTATTGTTATATAATTTTACGTTACAAAAATACGCCTGGTCTAGATTTAAATAGAAAAAAATTGCAGATACAATTGCGGTAACCTTACAGGAAATGCCGGGGTACCCAAGCTAGGTAAGTCGTAGACCCTATGAGGGGTCAGCCTCGAGATCTTATTATTGACGTGCCAGCTGATGTCCTTCGGGACTCGTGGGTTCGAGTCCCACCCCCGGCGCCTTGCTATGCTTAAACCATATGCTAACTAACTATATCGATTATTGACAACACCATTATCATGATCGAATAACATGATCGAATAACATGATCGAATAACATGATCGATACTACAGCTCTTCATAAATACCTCTTTTCCATTCATAGGATTGTTATGAAATATAGAAGTAGAACGGATATAACTGTATTAATTTTAGAAGCAGCCAATGGAGGAGCCACAAAGACAAAAATCATGTACAAATCATTCCTATCTTATGCACAATTGAAAGAATACCTTACAATGCTATTGGAAAATGAATTACTAGAATATGAAGAAACACGACAGAACTTTAGAACTACAGAAAAGGGATTGCACCTATTACAGCTATACAACAAGATCGATACTCTGATGCCTAATATTCGCACATCATAGGCCAAACCTACATTTTTTTATTATATTAATGGGTTTAAGAAAGAGTAAAATCAATCTAAAACCTAAATTATTATAATGGGATTAGATCTAAAACCACTCGTCAAGTCATCATCAATTACGATATCTGAACTATCAGGAAAGGTAATAGCTGTTGATGCGTACAATACCATATATCAGTTTCTTGCAACAATTCGCGGTACAATGGGTGAATTACTTACAAATAACAGTGGTGAAGTGACGAGTCACCTAAGCGGTCTATTCTATCGCAATGTCAACCTACTTGCTGAAAACATTAAACTGATTTATATATTTGATGGTAAACCTAGCCCATTAAAGTCAAAAGAGCTTGATAGAAGACGGCAAGTAAAAGACGATGCATTTAAAAAATATCAGGAGGCAATAACAGCTGGCAGATTTAAGGATGCTCGTAAATATGGTCAGGCTACGTCTGTTTTAACAGATAAAATGGTGGAGGAATCAAAAATGATTCTTTCTCTTCTTGGAATTCCATATATTCAAGCCCCTTCCGAAGGAGAGGCTGCTGCTGCACAACTGACACAATCTAACATAGCATTCGCGTGTGCAAGCCAAGACTATGATTCACTACTCTTTGGTGCCAAAAGATTAATCCGTAATCTTACTATTAGTGGAAAAAGAAAGGTACCTAATAAAAATGTGTATGTTGATATAGAACCAGAAATTATTCTACAGCAGCAACTTCTAAATGAAATCGGTTTGAATTTGGAGCAATTAGTAGATGTTGGAATTTTGATAGGGACTGATTTTAATCCAGGAGGAATCCCACGTATCGGACCCAAAACTGCCTTAAAATTAGTTCGGGAATACAATAAACTAGAGAAAATAGAAAAAATTGAGGACTCGGTGGCAAATATACCATATGAAGAAATACGAGAGATATTCTTAAAACAAGAACCATCGAAAGTTGATAGCATTAAATTCGATGAGATTAGCTATGATGCTCTGATTAATTTTTTATGTATAGAAAAAAACTTTTCTGCAACTAGAGTAAATGCGAGCCTAGATAAAGTGAAAAAATCAGTTACAACTCGAAATCAATCATTAGAGAAATGGTTTGACTAGGTACTACATATCAATAAGTATTACATATTAATTTATTCCTCGCTTCTTCTTGTCCATATTCTTTTCAGCTCCAAATCTTTCCAGTTCGTATGTGTTGAGATCCACGAATTTTATTCCACTAGCTAGGATCGGATGAACCTTTTTTATCTGCCTGAACATTTCTTGACAAACTGTACGGTAGTCATGATGTCCTTGAGGAATAGTTCTAAGTTCAATCATATGACATGCTTCACGAAGGTTAATCTTGATAAAATAGGGATATTTGTATGCAAAGTTAACTACATATTGAGCTTCTTCAGGCATTTTCTTATCTATCATTTCATATACCTCATGGGATTTGTACATACAGTCCTTAAAATCTTTGAGTATATCTAGACCATATATTTCCGGAGGAATATCATATCCATGTTTAGTAGATAGGAGTTGCCTTTCCATAGTAAGAATTCTATGACGATGTAAATCTCTAAACATACCAAAATTTGTAAACATCTCAAAAGTATATTCTGTCATCTCAAAAGCTCGACCTGGACGTTGTCGCCGATTATTACGAAATTTTGTAAATGTTTGAATTACTTTGTGTCTCTCGTATTCTGGGGCAGACCTGATGTGATGAATAATTTTTTCAAGAGAATGACCAACTGTAGAATCATACAAAATTGCAGAAGCAACATTTACTTCTGCATCTAAATTATCTTCATAATTCAACAGTTTTACATTTTGCGGACTACTGTCTATTTCAATACCTGTTAGAGATTGTTGAGCAATTATAGAAATCGCTTTTTTTGTATCTGTTATATATTTCTGGAGAGACTGTCCGTATTTGTCGTTTGCCCTTTTTATAAATGCTGGAATAATCTTATTTAGCTCTGTATAGAGTTGGTCTGCTAGCAATTTTATTTCAGTTAGGTCTGATGCAAACATTGTTGATAGTAGATATTCAAATGCTCTACCATTTCCTGTAATGCCTAGGTTCGTAAGTGTAGAGGCAGGCAATATGGCGCGAAGAACATCTAATGACTTGGCCCTGATAGTTGCCTCATATATGCGTCGGGCAGATTCAATATCTGTACTAGACTTCAGATTTCCATACGATACCTCTTGTTTTGATATAGAATCAAAAAAATGAAAATGTTCAATTGGTTTAAGTTCCTTAATGAATTTTTGCATTGGTTGGATATTTTTGCTATAAGTATCAAATGTGTAATCACATGCTTGAATATATTGATCAGCATATGGCGATGCCATGATCTTTTTTTCTCTATAATATTTGTATTGACCGTTAACTTTTCGATCAAACGCCACATAACGTGAAGACTTTTCAAGATATGATAATCCTATTCTATGGTCTTCAATCTTTTTGGCAGCAATATTTGAAATCCATTCTATCGCAATTTGTGCCTCTCCTAACTCAGCGACAGAATCATCTCCATACTCCAATAATATTTTTTGATAAAATTCTTCACCCCTCATTGGGTTATTAGCAAATTCATTGAGAAATATGCGTCTCATAGTCTTATCTGTCCTAGAGTATCTCGACATCAATGCTCCTCTATCGACTTGCCTGGGAGTAGTTATGGCAAAAACCGCTCTATCAGAATTAGAAAAATGTGATTTAAGGATGGATTTTTCTTCGTCAGTAAAATCATCATGAAAATTGTTGCTATTTATTGAAGCCATAATAAAGTAACCTTATAAATACTGATAAAACCCCTAACAAATAAGACCTATTTGCTGTTATCAGCATTTGTGTTATATAATTGTAGGTAAATATGCCTTCTTATGGCATGTATATCAAAATATATCAAAATAGACTAAATCGCAAAATTACCTCACTAAATAACATAATTATTTTGACAACCCTATCATTATATGAACATATTTAACGCTTTATATGAGCGAATTCAAGCTCGAATTTATCGGAAAGCAGGTCAAGGATTTGTACGGTACTCTAATAGGAAAAGTAATGGGCATGATAACAGACATCGATGGTTCAATTGAATCCATTAGTGTTGGTTGTGGTACTTCTGGCCTGAAACAATTAGCTTATGAACAACTCCTAGTTCAAGGAGACTACGTGATTTATATTCCCAAATGGAGACTGGACGCTCAGAAATTATTAAGACAAAAAAGTCTTACTCTACAAAGAATAAAAGCCCTACAAGATATTGCCATGGAGAACGATTCAATGAAGGATGATGTTGAACTAGTTTATGTGAAGTATGACAAAAGACTTCAGGACCTTGAAGAGAATGCAAACCATCTTAATGAGAATTTAGAGTCTAGGCTAAAGGAATTAGAGGAAGAGAGTCATAGTATTAAAACAATATTATTTGATGCTAAACTGCAGTTCAGGAGTAATGAGATGACAGAGGAAATATATCAACAAATTAATATTTATACAAGTGAATTATTGGAACACATTAATCTAGAAAAGGCTGAGATAAATAATGTAAAGACAAAGCTTTCACAACAGACGATAGAGAACAACAATGTCTTAACTACAACAACACCTAACACTAAACTGACAGAAGATCAGCAAAATTCAGCTAATACTGCTAAGCCTACACAACAACATCAAGAAGAGGAATCTAACATAGAAAATGTAACAGTTTCACAGGTGATGACAACTGCTACTGCTGATGTAGATACTCCAGAGATTAAAGAAAAAAATACATCAGTCATTGAAGGAAAGATAGCCGAAGAGAAGGAAGGCAAGAATTCCGATGATGAAAGAGAGGAAAATTGGCTCAATCAAGTGATTCATAATGAATGAATAAATGATAGTGATCGTGTCGCCGCATTTGTCCATGTTATAGAATCATCTTACTAAAAAATGTGTCAATATATTAAAATAAACAAATCCAGAGTATTTTAGTCGTGAAATACAGAAGCAGAACAGAAATTGTAGCAATGATTTTAGAAGCAGCCAATGGAGGAGCCACAAAGACAAAAATCATGTACAAAGCTTTTCTTAGTTATGCACAATTGAGGGAATACCTTTCTGTTCTCATTGAGAACACTCTATTGGAGTATTTAGAAGGCTCTCAAACATACAAGACCACAGAGAAGGGTTTAAACTTCCTGAAGATGCACAATGAAATAGACGAACTTCTACAAACCTCTTCAAAGCAGGGAAAGTAGTTCCTTTTCCTATATTTTTCTAGATGTTGTAAGACAAGCAGATATTGTTGATTGCAATTATCCGGTTTAACTGTATATATTTATAGCCATATAATAAAACGTCATCTAAATAATTGTCCGAAAAGCTGTCCCAATACTTTAAATCATTCTAATTTAATGATAGTTCGTGTCTGAAAGTTCAGATCTTAGTGGTTTATCAAAGATATATGAGGAAAGTGGAAAGGTTAGAATTTCTTTAGAAGGAAAAAAATTTAATAAAATAAGAAAATATGCAGAAGAGCATTTCGAACAATTTTGGGCAGAACAGGCAAAGAATCTGGTTTGGTTCAAAGAATGGGATAAGATACTTGATTGGAGAGATCCGCCATTTGCAAAATGGTTTGTTGGAGGCAAGTTAAACGCCTGTGTCAATTGTCTGGATAGACATCTTACTCATGATAACAACAATATAAAAAATAAGGCTGCGATAATCTGGGAAGGCGAAAATGGTGAAAATAGAACATTTACCTATTATCAACTATATCGTTCTGTTAACATATTTGCCAATGCATTGAAAAATATTGGAGTTATGAAAGATGATCGTGTTACTATATATCTTCCTATGGTTCCAGAGCTTCCAATTGCTATGCTATCATGTGCAAGAATTGGTGCTATACATAATGTTGTTTTTTCTGGTTTTAGTTCCCAGGCTTTGGTCAATAGAATAAATGATTCAAAATCGAAGATTGTGATAACTGCTGATGGCAGTTATAGGAGAGGTAAACTCTTAGAATTAAAAAGAACCGTTGATGAAGCAATTGCTGATACGCCTTCCGTAGAACATGTTGTGGTTTTGAAGAGAGCATCCAATATTGTCAGAACAGGATCAAAGGATGTGTGGTGGCATGATATAATTGAGAACGCATCACAATACTGTGAGCCAGAAGTTGTAGATAGCAGCCATCCACTGTATATTCTATATACTTCTGGCACAACGGGTAAACCAAAAGGTGTAGTCCATGATACAGGTGGATATCTCTGCCATCTCAATGCAACAGCTAAATGGGTCTATAATTTTAGGAAAGATGACATCTACTTTTGTACTGCAGATATTGGTTGGGTAACAGGTCATAGCTATATCGTTTACGCTCCGCTCATGCATGGTGTTACTGAAATAATGTACGATGGGACCCCAGATTATCCAAAACCTGATAGATACTGGAAGATAGTCGAAAAACATGGTGCTACAATTCTGCATACTACTCCTACGGCATTACGTATGTATATGAAGTTTGGAGATGCTATTCCTAACTCATTTGATCTGTCTTCATTGCGCTTGTTGGGAACAGTGGGTGAACCAATTAATCCAGATGTATGGATATGGTATTTTAAAACAATAGGAAAGGAAAATTGTCCTGTTATTGATACTTGGTGGCAGACAGAAACAGGTGGAATTATGATAAGTGCCTGTACTGATATTGAGGAAAGTATTCCTATGAAACCTGGTTCTGCAACATTTCCGTTGCCTGGAATACATATGGATATTGTTGACGAAAAAGATGGAAGTTCAGTAGCTTCTAATAGAAAGGGATATTTAGTAATTAGAAAACCGTGGCCTGGAATGTTAACGACCCTGTGGCAAAATGATGAGAAGTATAAGGATACATATTGGAAAAAGTATGACAATATTTATTATACAGGTGACTATGCACTATCAGATTCCGATGGCTATATTTGGCTTCTAGGTAGAGCTGATGATGTACTCAAAATAGCCGGACATAGACTTGGTACAATGGAGCTGGAAAGTGCATTTGTATCACATAAATCTATTGCAGAAGCTGCAGTAACTAGTATGCCAGATGAGAAAAAAGGTGAGTCTATTATAGCGTTTGTAGTACTTCGAACTGGCTTTTCGAAATCGGATAATTTGCGCAAAGAACTTATTGATTATATTAGAAATGTTGTAGGACCAATTGCAACACCTAATGAAATCTATTTTGTTAATAAACTGCCAAAAACTAGAAGTGGAAAAATAATGAGAAGGTTGCTAAAATCGATTGCAAATGGAGCAACAGAAACTGGAGATGTGACTACGATAGAGGATGGGACATCATTAGAAGAAGTAAGACAAGCTTATAATGAAATGCATAAAAACATTTAATCCTTAAAACCATACTCATTTCAAATAAGTATAGTTAGATGGATAGGTTAGATGGATATGATGATCATCTTTGATCGCTCTGTAATTTCGTGCTCATCTGTAAATCCTGACGTCGCAGCGAGTATATATTTGGCAGGTTTTGTGTTCTTATATGTACAGTTAGCTGCATCTAAGGTATTTTTACAAGGAGAAGCACCTTTTACCATGTGTACTATATTGCCCTCTTCATCAAACCACATTAAATCAAGATCATATTCAATATTCAAGAGCCACGTGGAATACAAGTCCGGTTTTTCATAAACTAGGATCATTGCAGAATCTAAGGGTAACTTTTGTTCTCTGAACATCAACCACCTTTGTCTATCTGCATCAGATCCAGCAATTTCAACCTTAATTACATCTTGATCTACCCTAATCGTTCCTTCAGGAAAGGCTATATTCTTGTGTTTAATATCTGAAGGAACAAAAATTAAGCCGAGTACACCGATGACAACTGCTACAACAATTGCCGGTGTCAAGATGGCTAGTTTCTGAACCATATTGTATAATAATAAAAGTACAAGAATTAGTGAATTTGAACCTTCCTAGTAATATTATTAGGAACAACAACCAAAATGATCAAACAAGATTCGAACTAAGATCGTCAGTTTGTAAAAAAGAAAATAAAAAAATAATTCTATGTATGTTGTTGCACATAAATAAAAAATTTAATAATTAACTTTAAATCCTTGAAATTCACCTATATAAGATTCATATTTTATTTGAACATCATCAACTTTTGCCTTGGGTGGACCAGCATAAAACCATTCAATTAGTTCGCTGACATCCATTTCATTTCCTTCTAAAACTGCTTCAACCCGTCCGTCTCTCAAGTTTTGTACCCACCCAGTTACTTTGTGTCTGTTGGCCACAATCCGAGTATTTTGTCTAAAGTAAACTCCTTGTACCTTACCAACTATAAATACATGTGCCCTAATTTTCTTGTTATTCTCTGATCCTTTTTTGATAGAAGTCGACGGAGGAGATGACACTATAGATCAATCAATGTTCCTAATAAAAATACATATAAATCCTATAACTAATGTCCTATTAACTAAGGGAAAAAGTTACTATATTAAAGTATATTGCCGCCTTCCTCTATGAATAGTTGTTCATATGATGTTCCTTTTCGAACCAATTTGAATTCTCCATCACTGGTCTTCATGACAATAGGTGGTTTCGTTTGACAATGAAAAGGCATATTGAACACAATGGAATAGGCCCCTACGTTATAAAAAGAAACATATCTCCCAATATCGGCCTCATCAAGTGTCGACACCCTAGATAATGGAAATACATCATATGTATCACATAGGCGACCAGCTAGATGTATATTCTTTGAAACCGCCTGTTTTATTGTCGTATTTTCCCCATTTTTGAATATCGGAACGATTTCCTGTGGATATTCCTGTTTT